>CBINHQ010000362.1:0-3161 GCA_966250475.1 uncultured Chitinophagaceae bacterium | reverse complement strand
ACGAGCAACAGAAACAGAATGCTTCCTAATCGCAGTGCAAGTGTGAGTCCGCTGTTGTATGCAATCGCACCCACGCTTTTTCTATCGAAATAGAATAGCGGTTTTCCCGAGAGAGATTTTACAGGAAAAGGAGTTTCGGTGAGGCTGACGGTCACACGATCGTCCGCGGTCTTGCTGAATAGGAAGTGTCGCGGAAGGTTGGCTGTCTCGAGAAAGAAATCCGTCTGCACGGGAATCATGGCATAAGCCACGATGGTTTGCAAGCGGTCATGAATGAGTCGCTTCACCACGATGTAAGAACCGTTCAGCAGGTCCATGTATTCTTCGAAGTTCCCATCGGCAAATGTATTGTGAGGAGGAAGCACGAGTTGTGTGCTCCAGAAGTTGAGAGAGAGAATTCCTTCTGCGTCTACCGTGTAAAGGAAGATTCCATATTTCTTAGCCGCTACTCTTTCGAATTCTTCGAGGCTCTCTACGTTGTTGATGAGTTTGCGAATGAGAACCGTATCCTTAATAAATTTTTCGAAGTCGCGCTGATAGCGGTGAATGTGTTCTTCAGCCTGCCGCACTTCTCTGCCAACGGAGGATTTGTTCGTGTAGATTGTGTTGAACACATAGGAAAGCACGAATAGGATAATTGCCGTAACCAGCAGGCCAATTTTCCAGTAGAAGCTATTTCTAAAACGAGGCCTCACTTCTGCCCTTGTTGTTTAATGCTGTTCCAGATGCTGTCCATTTCGGTGAGAGTCATTTTCTGGAGGTCTTTTCCCTCACTTAAGGCTTGTTGTTCCATCTGAGTAAAGCGGTGGATGAATTTTTTATTGGTTCGTTCGAGCGCATTTTCGGCATCCACCCGCAAAAACCGTGCATAATTGATCATTGAGAACATCAGGTCGCCGAATTCCTCTTCAATTCGCGCCTGTTCGCCTTGTGAAATCGCGGCCATCAATTCATCCTTCTCTTCTTCCACTTTCTCCCAGACCTGTTCTTTATTCTCCCATTCAAAGCCAACCTGCTTCGCCTTTTCCTGCAAGCGCATTGCCTTTGTGAGGGCAGGAAGAGACTTTGGAACTCCGCCGAGCACTGACTTCTTTCCTTCCTTCAGCTTCAATTTTTCCCAGTTACGTTTAACATCATCTTCGTTCTCCACTTTAACATCTCCATAAATATGAGGATGACGGGAGATCAGTTTATCGCAGATTGAATTGATGACTTCAGTCAATGTAAACTGTTCCTGCTCGCGTGCGATCTTTGCGTAGAAGACAATATGAAGTAGGATATCACCGAGTTCTTCTTTAATTCCTGGCCAGTTTGTATCCGTAATTGAATCCACGAGTTCATACATTTCCTCGATGGTCATCTGCCTCAGCGATTCGATGGTTTGTTTCCTGTCCCACGGGCATTTTTCCCTTAGTTCATCCATGATCGTTACCAGCCGGGTAAATGCCTCGCCTGCCTCTTTATGCATAGTGTTGAATTTTTATAATTGGAAAAGAGAAAAAAGGAAAAACAACGCGAGTACAAAGACAAGCATTGCGATTCCAATGATGTTTAACAAAAGAAACTTCAGTATGGTTTTGCCGCGTCTCTGGCCATAGAACCTGCGCATAGCCTTGTAGAGATAGATTGGGATTCCCAGTGCGGTGATGAGTGTAAAGAAGGTCCAGATGCCCCAACCTGTAAGATCACCCAGCGCCTCCCATAGGAAGACGAAGAGTAGAAGGATGAAGCAAAGAATGTAATGATGCACCGAGAATATTCCGTGATCGGCAAAATAGAATTTCTTCTGTCGTATATAGAGCAGACTAAGTATCCAGGCAAAGAATGGAAGCGAAACGAAGAGAATGTAGGGCAGCTTGTGAAGGATGGTATCAGAGATCTTCTCCAGTGCCACATCGGGCTGGTACCTGTACTTTTCGTTCAGGCTTAACGCTCGCTTGTTCCAGAGTCGGACCAGCCACCAATCGCGCTCGCTACGCGGGGAATTCGCCTGTATAGAATCGTATTGCTCACTGCTTGCGTATTTCCCGCCAATCGTTCCCACTACCACGAAATCGCCGGCATAGGCATAGAGGTCGGCAGGATGAATGGGTCTAGATGTGTCGCGCAGGTGTTCCAGAATTCGATTAAGCTGAGGATCGCTCGATTGTTGCTGTTGTTTAGCTTCCAGTCGTTGGATGGTGGAATCGCGCTGTACAAGTGTCAATGGTTCGTTGCCGGTCAACTTCACCACATTGTCTGTTCCCCTAATGGAAAAAAATACAAGGAAGAAGAATGCAGATGTAAATACATACATTCTGATGGGGTTCAGGTAGCGGGCTCTCTTTCCTTCCATGTATTCCTTCGAAAGAAAACCGGGACGGGTAATGAGGTATTTGAGAGTGTCGAAGAATTTACTGTCGAAATGAGTTATGTCGTAGAAGAAATGAAGTACAAGCTGGCCGAAGCTTTCTCTCGTCACCACGTTCTCCTGCCCGCATTTATGGCAATATCTTCCCTGAACATACGTTCCACAGTTGAGGCAGTTTTTTTCTTTACGTTCTGGTGCGTGAGACAATAATGAAAATTTTATTAAAAATAATCATTTGATCTATTAGTTCTTTAACCAAATTACTATTTTACCTAATGGCTAATTAGGTAATTTTGTAAATCAATATCACTAAATGAAAAAAGCGCTGTTTCTTCTTCTTCCTCTAATTTCCCTTACTTCTCTCAATGCCCAATATTACTACCAGGATGTGATCGTCACAAACGAAATCACGCAGCGAATGGCAACTTTGAACCGTGAGAAGGTCAGGTCGATTACCGCAACGGGTTACGACCAGCGTGGAGCTAAGTCGTCTGACTTCAACGAGTGGCAGGATGTGCTGGAGAATGGCAGGCTTCTCAAGGTGACGAGCCGCAACGGTACGATGGTGGAAAGGCATTATTACAGCTTTGATGAGGAGGGAAAGCTCGTGAGTCTTCGCGATTCCGCAAGGGGAATTGAAACGATCACGAAGTACAGCTATGCAGCTCCGGGCGTTTTAACCAATGTTAGCATGAAGGTGAATGATTCGCTGCAGGAGTTCAGTAAGACAGAAGAGAGGAGGTGGAATTATGATGCTGGCGGAAGACTGGTTTCGATGCTTCGGATTGTGAATGGAACGGATAGTTCAACA
>CBINHQ010000361.1:0-3161 GCA_966250475.1 uncultured Chitinophagaceae bacterium | reverse complement strand
GACTCTCGGCATGAGCGCGCCACCTGAGAAGCTCTTCTTATCGCCGGAGATGATCGGACTCCTCAGGAGGTTCACGAAATCTCTGTTTGATTTAGTCACCGATAGGAGCCATGTCATATCCTTATACACATTCTCTAGTTCGCCTTGTTCAATCGACAGGTCGAGAAGCGCTTTGGCATATCGGGAGGCTAAACGGGGATTGGGCATAATTTCTAATTAGCGAATTAGTTAATTATTAATTCAACTTCACTTCGTCCACCAGGCTCCTGATGTGAGCTTCCTGTGAATCTTTGCTTGAAAGTTCACGGCGGAGTACTTTCTCTGTCACTTCGATCACGAGCTTACCGACCTGGTTCTTCACGTCGGTGATGGCAGCCATCTTCTGCGCGTTGATCGCCTGTTGAGCTTCGGTGATGATCTTATTAGCTTCTTCCTTTGCCTGTTCCTTGGCATCGTTGATCATCTTTTCCCTGGTTTCCCTTGCTTCCTTCAGCATTTGAGCTCTTTCTTCGCGAGCTTGTGCAAGTAGAGATTCGTTCTCGCTCTTCATCTGAGCCATCTCTGCCTTGATTCTTTCAGCAGTCTCAATAGAATCCGCGATTCCTTTCTCACGTTCGCGAAGTCCTTTCACAATCGCGGGCCAAGCAAACTTTCCAAGAATGAAGGCCATCACCAGGAACGCAAGGAGGGTCCAGAAGAGGAGGCCGATTTCGGGGGTAAGTAGTTTCATATATAATTGATCAATTAATAATTAGCTAATTAGTTAATTACTGCCCCTTCGCCCTGTGCTCCGGGGCAGTAATCAGTTGCGCTGATTAGAGAACCATTGCAAGGAAGCCTACGATGATCGCGAACAGTGCAGCACCTTCTACAAGGGCGGCAGTAAGGATCATGTTAGCGCGGATGTCGTTAGACGATTCCGGCTGGCGTGCAATCGCTTCAACGGCACCCTTACCGATCTGACCGATACCGATACCGGCGCCGATCGCGGCAAGTCCCGCACCAATCGCACCACCCGCATTTGCGAATGGAACTGTGCTCAGCAACTCTGTAATTAAACTCATGATTCTTGGTTTATATAATGAATAATAAAAGACTGATTAATTAAACAATGGCTGGATCTGTGTGGTGATCCACATCATCATGACTTCCCTCAAATGCCTGGCCGATGAATACCGCAGTGAGCATAGCGAAGATGAAGGCCTGGATGAATGCCACCAGTACTTCGATGAAATAGATGAAAATCGTAAAGCCTACCGCTACCGGGGTTGCTCCCCAGCCGGCTGCAGTAACCAGTTCACTAAATATGAAGATCAGTGAAATTAGACAGATGATAATGATGTGTCCCGCAACCATGTTCGCGAAAAGACGAATGATAAGGGCGAAGGGCTTGATGAACACACTCAGAATCTCCACCGGCACGAGGATAAACTTCACTAAAATGGGCACGCCGGGAGGATTGAAGATATGCCCCCAGTAGTGCTTGTTGGAACTTGCGAGGATCACAACGAAGGAGATCACACCAAGGATTCCCGTGAAGGCAATGTTGCCCGTCACGTTCGCCGCACCCGGAATGAGTCCGAATAAATTATTGATAAGAATGAAGAAGAACAGCGAAAGCAGGAAGGGCAGGTACTTTTCGTACTTATGTCCGAGGTTGGGTTTTGCCACCTCATCGCGTACGAAGGTAATTACCGGTTCCATCAGGCTCTGCGATCCTTTGGGTGCCGACTTTACTCCTACTCCACTCCTGTATCTCTTCGCGATGCGCAGCATGATCCAGATGAACAGGATTGTGGCCAGCAGCATCTGCACCACGTTTCTTGTGAGCGAGAGATCATAGACCTTTACGGAGGCGTCGTAGTTTCCGTTGGCATCTACTGCAATGATATCCTCGGGGCTGAATTTCTGCGGATCGAGCCCCATCTTTTTGATGGAATGATCGGTCAGCATGAAATATCCCTTGTAAGAATCCTCGCCATGGTGAAATTTCGAGGACATGAAGGCTGAAACGCCCCTCTCGGGAGAGTAGACGATCACTGGAAGGGGTATAGATATATTAAAAAAGTGAAATTCGTGGCCGTTCAAAACGTGACCAAAAATGACTTCCGATGCGTTGAAACCCTTCTCATCGGCGGACTCGTGCGTCTCTGCATGTCCATCCTTTTCCTGGGCCGAAGCCGGAAGAGAAAACAATAGTATAAATACGCTGAAAGCCGCTACAGTAAAGGATTTGAAAGGCCGTACTACCATACCCTGTCGAAATTTGGCGCAAAGATAAGGGGGAAAGGGTAATTAGCTGACTAATTAATTAGCTAATTGGTTAATTAGCCAATTGGTATTGCATCTCGTGCAATTTTGCGTAATAGCCGCCCTTTTCCAATAATTCCGTATGCGTACCCATTTCCCTGATTTCGCCCCTGTCGAGCACAATTATCTTGTCGGCCTTGCGGATCGTTGAGAGTCTGTGCGCGATCACTATCGCGGTCCTGTCCTTAATTAAGGTATCGATGGCGTGCTGGATCAAGAGTTCGCTTTCGGTGTCGACAGAGGAGGTCGCTTCGTCCAGTATCAGAATGGAAGGATTGTAAAGCAAAGCGCGGATGAAGGATAGCAGTTGCCGCTGGCCGAGAGAAAGGGTGATTCCGCGTTCCATCACATTGTAATCATATCCTCCAGGCAGTCGCATGATGAATTCGTGCATGCCGATGAGTTTCGCGGCTTCTACTACTTTTTCTTTTGATATCTCCGGATTCCTTAGCGTGATGTTATCCATCACCGAACCGGAGAAGAGAAAGACGTCCTGCAGCACCACGCCGATATTCCTTCGCAGGTAATCGAGATCGTATTTTTCAATGTTTATTCCATCGGCCTTTATCTCTCCTTCTTTAATATGATAAAGCCTGTTGAGCAGGCTGATGATGGTGGTCTTCCCGCTTCCGGTGTGCCCGACAATCGCCACGGTCTCGCCTTCATTTATTTTGAATGATACATCTTTCAAGACGGGGTCGGTACCGGTGTATGAAAAACTAACATTGCTGAATTCAACTTCTCCCCTTAATGGTTTTCCGGGATTGATGGCTGGAGTAGCAGGCTGTCTGATGTAATCATCGTTGTCGAGCACCTTGAAGACTCTTTCGCTCGCCACGATGCCCATCTGC
>CBINHQ010000360.1:0-3166 GCA_966250475.1 uncultured Chitinophagaceae bacterium | reverse complement strand
AGAGGAGAGGACATCACCGTGTTTGGCGATGGTTCGCAGACGAGAAGCTTCTGCTATGTGAGCGATCTCGTGGAAGGCATCTATCGTTTGCTGTTGAGCGATTACCATCTTCCCGTCAACATCGGCAATCCCGATGAGATTTCTCTGCTTGATTTCGCAAAGGAAATTCTCGACCTGACAGGAAACAAGGTGAAGATCATCTTCAAGCCATTGCCCGTGGATGATCCCAAGCAACGCCAGCCCGACATCACTAAAGCCAGGGAAATTCTTGGTTGGAAGCCCACAGTAGACAGGAAGGAAGGTCTCAAGCTCACTTACGAATATTTCAAGTCTCTCCCCGAAGAAGAATGGAGGAAGAAGCCGAAGGAATTCATGAGTACCAAATAATAAGGAACAGAATAAACAGATTGATTAATCCGAAACATCAAATTGAATATGTACAAGGAACTAGTTGACAAGAAAGCCAAACTCGCCGTAATCGGGCTTGGTTATGTGGGACTGCCGATCGCGCTTGAATTTGCAAAAAAGATATCCGTAATAGGATTTGATATTAATGAGAAGAGAATTGAAATGATGCGCCAAGGAATCGATCCCAGCAATGAGTTGGAGAAGGATTCATTTGAAGGATGCGACATAAAATTCACCAATTCGCTCGATGAGTTGAGGGAAGCAAGATTCTTCATCGTTGCTGTGCCTACACCCGTAGATGAGCACAACGTGCCCGATCTTGTTCCCGTTCGTAAAGCATCAGAGACTATCGGTAAGGTAGTGAAGAAAGGAGATTACGTAGTGTTTGAATCCACCGTGTATCCTGGTTGCACCGAGGAGGATTGCCAGCCGATCATCGAAAAGGTTTCCGGATTAAAGAATGTAACAGATTTCAAACTTGGCTATTCACCCGAGAGAATCAACCCGGGTGATAAGACGCATACACTAGCGAAGATCGTGAAGGTAGTTTCGGGCTGCGATGACGAATCACTCGAAACGATAGCAAAGGTGTACGAACTCGTGGTGGAGGCTGGGGTGCATAAAGCATCATCTATCAAGGTTGCAGAAGCGGCCAAGATCATCGAAAACACCCAGCGTGACCTCAACATTGCGTTGATGAACGAACTCTCGCTCATCTTCGACAGAATGAACATAAACACATTTGAAGTACTCGAGGCTGCCGGCACGAAGTGGAACTTCCTGAAGTTCCAGCCCGGGCTTGTAGGAGGTCATTGCATTGGCGTAGATCCCTATTACCTCACGCACAAGGCGAGAGAACTAGGCTATCACTCCGAGGTGATTCTCGCGGGAAGAAACATCAACGACAACATGAGCCGCTACCTCGCCAAGAAGGTGATTCAGCACATCATTCGCAACAACGGGGATGTGAAGTCTTCAAAGGTGCTCATCAAAGGCGCAACGTTCAAAGAGAATGTGAGCGACATCCGCAATTCAAAAGTCTGTGACGTTGTGAAGGCATTGCAGGAATTTTATGTTAATGTGGATGTAGAGGACCCGTATGCAGATTCGGATGAGCTTCAACACGAATATGGATTCGGGCTGGCTAAAAAATTATCGAACGATTACGACGCGGTGATCATCACCGTTCCGCATAAGGACTATCTTGCACTCGATAGTTCCTATTTCGAAGGCATAACCAAGCCACACGGTCTCATTGCCGACCTGAAAGGAATTTATCGCAACAAGATTAAGAACAGAAATTATTGGAGCTTCTAACATGCCATTTACAGAGACAGGGATCCAGGGGCTGTATGTGTTCAATCCCGCGGTCTTCCAGGACAGCAGGGGATATTTCTTCGAATCATTCAATGAACGAGTCTTCAAGGAGCAGGGACTTTCCAATGTATTCGTGCAGGATAATGAGTCGGGTTCGTCCTACGGCGTAGTTCGCGGACTGCATTACCAGTTGCCGCCATACCAGCAGGCGAAATTGATACGCGTGGTGGAAGGAGCAATCCTCGATGTGGCGGTAGACATTCGCAAGAACTCACCCACGTTTGGAAAGAGTTTCTCACTCGAGCTAAGTGGCGAAAACAAGAAACAACTGTTCATACCTGCGGGATTTGCACATGGATTTTCGGTACTAACCGAGAAGGCAGTGGTCATTTACAAATGCGATAATTATTACAACCGCGAATCCGAAGGAGGAATCCGCTTCGATGATCCCGAATTAAGCATCGACTGGAAAATCCCCCGGGATAAAATGATCGTCTCAGATAAGGATATGAAACTACCGCTGTTTAAAGACAGTTTGGTGTTTGAGGTTTGAGGTTTGGAGCTTGATGTTTGTGGGTTTAAGGGGATGAATGTTTAAAGGTTTAAAAGTTTAAGGGTTTAAAAGTTTAAGGGTGTAAAAGAGTTTTAAGCATTAAACTTCAAACTTCAAACTCTAAACCCATAAACTCTTAAACCCAAACCTCAAACCCCAAACCTCAAACCCTTAAACCTTTAAACTCTTAAACTTTTAAACCTAAAGCACATAAACCCTTCAATTCTCATAGCTGGCTCGGGGGGCCAATTAGGCCGCGAACTCCGCCAACTTTCGGAGCGGGATCATCGTTTCCGTTACCTATTCACAAGTCATGAGGAACTCGATATCGTGAATGCACCTGCGGTGCATGAATTCTTTAAAAAAAATCAACCTCAATATTGCATCAATTGCGCAGCGTACACGGCGGTTGACAAAGCAGAAACAGATCGCGATGCGGCATTGCTCATCAACGCGGTTGGGCCAATGGTGCTGGCGAGTGAATGTAGTGCGCATAATTCGAGACTCATTCATATCTCCACGGATTATGTATTTGATGGAGAGAGTACGAAACCATATACGGAGGATGCTGCAATCAATCCGCAAACTGTGTATGGTTCCACTAAGGCGGAAGGGGAGAGGAAGGTGAGAGAGATGAGCAGCGAGGCGATGATCATTCGCACATCGTGGTTGTATTCAGTCTATGGAAAGAATTTCGTGAAGACGATGTTGAGGTTGATGAAAGAAAAGGAAGAGATTGGTGTGGTGGATGATCAGCGAGGCACACCAACAAATGCCCGCGACCTGGCACAGGCGATTTTAAACATCATTCATAATTGCCATTTGGGAAAGAGTGAATGGAATCCCGGAATATTTCACTACAGTAATGGGGGAGTTACGAGCTGGTAT
>CBINHQ010000359.1:0-3167 GCA_966250475.1 uncultured Chitinophagaceae bacterium | reverse complement strand
TTGAAGATGGAGAAATAGGTTCCGTATTCTGCTGCTCCCACGTGCACTTGCACCTGGCGGTCGATGCCGAATATCCACAATGGTTTCACCACAGCATTGAGGACGATGAGCAGACCAAGGGAGGAGAAGAACCTGGAATTATCTTTCATCTTAAATGGAAGAATGGGCGTTTCAAATCACCTTTACATTTCTGTTGAAGCTTTCTTCAAGAGATATGAAGGTCTCGGTTCGTTCGATGCCTTTGATCTTCTGCAGTTGATCGTGCAGCACGTGGCGAAGCTGGGTAATGTCTTTGCAGACAATTTCGGCGAACATGCTGTAGTTGCCGGTGGTGTAATTCAACCTTACGATCTCGGGAAGTTTTTGCAATTCTTTCGCTACTGCGTCGTATAGAGAACTTTCTTTCAGGTAAATTCCGATGAATGCGATCACGTCGTATCCAAGCTGTTTGAGATCTGCGCTAAGTCTTGTACCTTTCACCACACCTGCTTCCTGCAGTTTCTTAATGCGCACGTGAATTGTACCTCCGGAGACGAATAACTTCTTGCCGAGATCGGCGTAGGAAGTTTCGGCATTCTCCATCATGTGCTGGATGATCATGAGGTCGAGTTTGTCAAGATTTAATTTGCCAGCCATTTCCTGATTCTGTTTTATTATTTGTTTAATAATTCATGCAAATTATTAAACAATATCTATAATTTCAAAATTATTATTGAATATTTTGGAACGAATTCGCCATTTTCTTTAATTTTGTGCTATCAAGTTCTTTTAAGAACGAATTCATTCTTACACTGTGGGGTGATGAAATCCTTGGCAGACATGCCCTCTCGTCTCGGGGGTGGGGATTACAGGATAAACGGAAAGTAGAGCCGACGTTACCATTGGTAAGGCCGACCAGGGTTGACCACTAATCTTTGCTTTCTGGCTAACTGCCCCGTGGAGGTTCGAACCCTCCCCCTACAGCAACTGTTCTCATTATTCAAAGTAAAATGTCCGTCATGATATTCGTTGACGGACATTTTTGTTTTTCTAAGTCTCCAGGAATTATTCGGCTCAGGGTTAGAGCCGATTTAGCTCATATTTCCGGTAATTTGAGCTATAAAATCTCTCAAATTGCGCTGAATCTTGAAATAAAGCTCAAATTATTAATAAATATGGCTCAGAGGAGGCAATAAATTTCATTTTGAACCATAAAGACTATGTCTCTCCTCTGAGTGCGCAAAGTATTGAGGATATTCATAGCATCCTTATTAAGGATTTAGGAGTGAATAGAAACATTCGCCAGCATGGAGTTGGAATTTCGGGTACAAATTATCGGCCATTGGACAATGAATATCAAATACGGGAAGCATTGGAGAAGATGTGTGATCTAATTAATGGTAAGCAGGAGGTAATTGAAAAATCTTTGTTAGCTCTTGTGATGCTGTCTTACATTCAACCTGTTGTAGACGGAAACAAAAGAACTGCGAGGATCATTAGCAATGCAGTTTTACTAGCCCATGACTATTGCCCAATTTCATTCCGGACAGTTGATCCGCTTGAGTATAAGAAGGCAATCCTGGTTTTCTACGAACAGAATAATATGAATCCTATCAAGAATATCTTTATAGAGCAATTTGAATTCGCGGTTGAGACCTATTTCTAGTCATGGAATCCTAATTAACCAATTGGCTGATTTGCGAATTAGCTGGTTATATTTGCCGCCCAAACCCAAACCATGAGATTAACTATTCTTGCCATTCTGGCCCTCGGCCATTTTGTTTCAATTGCACAGGAACCGGCCAAAGAACTCAATCCAGTTACAGTTTCTGCTTCGCTTCAACCTTTGCCAGTATCTAAGACAGGACGTAACATCGTCTCTATTCCGGGTGAGCGGTTTCAACAATTGCCAGTACATTCTGTGGATGAACTTTTGCGGTATGTTCCCGGTGTGGAGGTGCAGATGCGTGGGCCGCAAGGATCGCAGAGCGATATCGTGTTGCGTGGCGGTACGTTTCAGCAGGTGCTGGTGATTCTCGATGGCGTGAGACTTAACGATCCAAATACGGGACACTTCAATAGTTATATTCCTATTTCGCCATCGGAGATAGAAAGGATCGAGATTTTAAAAGGAGCATCATCAGCTATCTATGGTGCGGATGCAGTAGGTGGAGTGATCAACATCATCACTAAATCCTTTGCAGCGAAGAATAATACTTCGAAGAATGAAGCATCTGCATCAATTGTCGCTGGCGAATATAGCTTGCTGAACTCGAGTCTTGCGGGATATCTTCAGAAGAATCGCACCACACTCGCGGCGGGCGTGATGTCAAACAACAGTGATGGCCAGCCACAGCGTGGAACGAGAGGATTTTTCAACAATCTTAGCGCTTCGGCATCTGTAAAACATTTCATCAGGAATAATCTCAGCATAGCATTTCGCAGTGCATACGATAGTCGCGATTTTGGTGCTCAGAATTTCTATACCACTTTCGCGTCGGATACTGCAGAAGAGAAGGTGACATCAGTGTGGAATCAGGCAAGGGTATCGCTGCATGCGGGAAAGCATCATCTTAACCTTGACATGGGCCTGAAGTTCGTGAAGGACATCTATGCCTACAATCCTTCATCAATTGCGAACAACAACCGCTCGCAATTGCTTCAGTTTACATTTACGGATCATTACAAAATTAGCGCAGATGGTATACTTACTTCAGGTCTGCAATACCAGCAGCGAGGCATTAAATCAAATGACAGGGGAAAACACTCACTTCCTCAGGCTGCAGCATTTGTTGTGTATCACCAATCCCTAAATGCATTTTCATTTAGTCCTTCGCTCAGACTCGATTATAGTGAACGCAGAGGTACTGAACTCATTCCGCAATTGAACCTTTCATATCATACCAAACGCTTCCAATTCCGCGCAAGTGCGGGCAAGACCATACGCGAGGCTGACTTCACCGAACGTTTCAACAATTACAACAAAGCTCTCGTAACCGGTGGAAGCGTGGGTAATCCAGACCTCGCAGCAGAAAGATCATTCAGCTATGAAGCAGGGGTTGATTATTTCGGAGGTGAAAACCTCCGCGTGTCACTCACTGCATTCGAGAGAAGGCAGCGCGATCTTGTAGACTGGGTAACTACTCCATACAGTGAGATGCCAAGAAAGGATAATCTCTCACCAGCGG
>CBINHQ010000358.1:0-3168 GCA_966250475.1 uncultured Chitinophagaceae bacterium | reverse complement strand
TTAGGAACTTGGGCAAGTTTGGTTTAAAGGTTTAAGAGTTTAAAAGTTTAAGGGTTTGAGGTTTGGAGTTTGAGGTTTGAGGTTTCGGACTCCTTTAAACTTTTAAACTCTTAAACCTTTAAACCCAAACCTCAAACCTCAAACCTCAAACCTCTCCTAAGCCTCACTTCCCAAAGACCTTTTCCCAGAGCTGCGGAATCCTTTTTATCCAAACTAATTCCTTCATCTTTTCTCTTGCATCTTCTACGGGTGAGCCGAAGTAGACTTTGTTGCCGGGAATGGAATCCTTTACTCCGCTTTGTGCGTAGACTATTGCCCCGTCGCCGATGGTGAGGGTTTTGCTTACGCCGACTTGTCCCCAAAGAATAACATTGTTGCCGATAGTAGTGGCGCCTGCAATTCCTACCTGCGCGGCGAAGAGGCAGTTGGTTCCGATTACCGTATCATGACCAATGTGCACGAGATTATCGATCTTAGTTCCTTTGCCAATGATAGTATCGCTTGTCACTCCTCTGTCGATGGTGCAACCGGCGCCGATCTCCACTGAGTCGCCAATCACAACTCTTCCGCAGCTCTTCATTTTTTTATAATGGATATCGCGGTTCGTCTTCTTATTGTAATAAAATGCATCGCTGCCGATTATTGTTCCTGCCTGTATCATTACTTCGTCTCCAATAACCACGTGATCGAGAATGGTGACGTTGGGATGGATGATGCAGTTCCGGCCAATGGTCACATGATTGCCGATATAGGTATTCGGCATTACCACCGTGCCTTCACCAATGACGGCGGTATCACTCTTTGATTTCATTGAAGGCGCGAAGGGACGGTAATGATCAACGATCGTTTGGTAAGCCTCGAAAGGTTCGTCTACTATCAGCAGCGCTTTCCCCTCGGGGAAATCCACCTTCTTATTGATGATGATGAAACTTGCCTCTGAGTTGATGCACGATTCATAATACTTCGGATGATCCACGAATACGAGATCACCTTCTTCTACTTTGTGAATCTCATTGATGCCTGTTGCCATTGCCCCGGTATTGCCGATCAGTTCGGCTCCAATGAGGCTGGCAATTTCCCTGAGGGGTTGAGGAGTTTCAAATCGCATGGAGAAGATTTTTGCAAAGGTAGAGGAGAGAGGATTAAGAGAAAGTTTAAGAGTTTAATGGTTTAAAAGTTTAAGGGATGTGGATGATTGTTATTTTAGAAATGCAATGATTTCTCCTATGAGAAATTGATTTTTTGATTCTTCATCGCGAAGAAAAATCTTTACTTCGATAGACCAATGATCGTTCCGGTGGAGTCAATTTTTGGGGTTCCCTTATCCACAGGGACCATTAAAATGTGAATAAAATTTATGCAAATTATTTTTTGGTTAGAGAAAAATATAATTAATATTGTGATGGGAATTTATTTCCCAGTACTTACTAACCCATCCATATAAATTATCCCTTCGATTCCTCGAGGGGATTTTTATTTTGATTCACCTTCAACTTTGAAACCCTTCAACCCTCAAACAAAATCTGAGCTCGCAACTGCAAACCTCAAAGAACTATCTTTACTGAACTAAACAAGTATCCATGGTTAAATCAATGACCGGTTTCGGAAGGGCGGAAGACAATGTAGGTGATAAGACATTCCTCATAGATATCAAATCTCTCAATGGAAAACAGTTTGAACTTTCGCTGAAGCTTCCTTCTTTACTTAAGCCATTTGAATTCGACATTCGTAAGATTCTCTCTGAGAAATTGCTCAGGGGAAGCGTGGACTGCAACATCAGTCTGAAGGATACCGGCAACGCGAAACCCGTCACGATAAACACCGACCTGGCGAGGGCATACTATAAACCATTGGCCGAGCTCTCGGCGGAACTTAAGCTCGACCCCTCATCCATTTTGAGCACGCTGGTCAAACTGCCGGAGGTGATCACTCCCAGCAGCGACACACTTTCGGAAGAAGAGTGGGAGATATTCAAGAAGGTACTCCTTCGCGCCATAGATAACCTCAATGAGCACAGGTTGAATGAGGGCCGGTCCCTGGAGGATGACCTGAGGTTGCGAATCTCCAACATCGAGAAGCAGCAGGAAGAAGTGGCGAAGTTGGAACCATTGCGTCAGCAGAAGATCCGGGAAGGGATTACCCGGCTTCTCGAAGAGAATGTGGGTAAAGAGAATTATGATTCCAACAGGCTAGAGCAGGAACTTATCTATTACATCGAAAAGATCGACATAAGTGAGGAGCAGGTGAGGTTGAAAAACCATTGCGAGTATTTCCTGCACCTCCTCGATGAGAAGGGTGAGTCGAAGGGTAAGAAACTTTCTTTCATTCTCCAGGAGATTGGCAGAGAAATTAACACCACAGGCTCCAAGGCCTACGATTCCACCATTCAGAAATGCGTGGTGATGATGAAGGATGAATTGGAGAAGGCGAAGGAGCAGGTGTTTAATGTGTTGTAAGAAAGATGAGAAGGGTGAGAGGTGAGAGATGGGAGAAAGAAATGCGGAGTGTGGAGTGCAAGCCTTACGTTAATTTTGTGGCATGAAGCTTAACAGCATAATTTTCTTTCTGGCTTTTGCAGGCATGGCGATTATTTCCTGCAACAAGGTTGACCTGTATGAGAAAACGCAGACGATTCCGGGTCATGCGTGGAGGAATAGTTTTCGTCCTTCGTTTGAGTTTGATATTAAGGATACCAATTCTCTGTACCAGGTCTATTTCATCTTGCGGCATAATGAGCGGTACAAATACACCAACATTTATGTGAACCTGTACATTCAACCACCTGGTGCGGATACGGCAATGAGGATACAGCGCGACCTGGAGCTTGCCACCAATGTGGATGGCTGGCTTGGTTCGGGAATGGATGATATCTACGAACATCGGATACCGCTCGGAGATGCACAAACGTTGAAAGCCGGTACTTATAAGTTTACGCTGGAGCAGATCATGCGCGATGATCCCCTGGAGCATGTCCTCAATGCCGGGATACGTGTAGAAAAGAAGGAGTAAAATGGCTATTACTGATGTAAGGAAGAAAAGATTAAGGCGAGCGACCATTCTTTACTGGACGTTACTCATTTACATAATTGCTGCATTGGTATGGTGGTTCATTTCACTCGAGAACCAGAATGCCGACATGCGGGATTTGAGGATTACCGAACTCAGGTC
>CBINHQ010000357.1:0-3176 GCA_966250475.1 uncultured Chitinophagaceae bacterium | reverse complement strand
AGACCGGATTCGACTTCTTCCTGGATAACAAGACGACTCTCGGGCTTGTATTCAACGGCGGAATCTTCGATCGGAAAAATCGCAGCTTCGCAGCGATCGACTGGATGGGTCCCGATTATGTGATCGATTCCTCCATCAATACATGGGGCGCTAACAACACGGAATTCAAGAGAGGCGGCATCAATCTTTACGGCAAGCACAAGATCGATGCGCAAAGCGAACTCACCGCCGACATCGACTACGTGCGATTCACCATCATCTCCGACCAGGAATACCAAACCCAGTTAGCTGCTCCGGGAAGCGACATGATCATCACCAGCGGAGACATTCCCTCCAAACTAGAGATCATCACCGCGAAGGTGGATTACACGAAGCAGTTCACCGGTTTCACGCTTGAGACCGGGTTAAAGACCGCGATCAACAAGACTGACAACCTCGCCGAGTACTACAATTTCGATGGCAATACCTGGCAACCCGACCTCAGCCGCAGCAATCATTTTCTTTATGACGAACGCATCAGCGCAGCATACGCAAGCGTGGATGCAAAGAAGAATAAATTACACTGGCAACTTGGTCTTCGCTACGAACTGACTTCTTACAAAGCAAACCAACTCGGCAATGCAGTGGTGAAGGATTCAGCATTCAAACGCAACTATGGAAGCATTTTCCCTACTGCGTTTGTATCACTTGAACTCGACAGCAACAACGTCGTCACTTTCCGCACAGGCAGAAGAATCGACAGGCCGCCGTTCCAAAGACTGAATCCTTTCCGCACAGTCATCAATAAGTACACGTATGAAGCGGGCAATCCCTTCATTAAACCACAATACACCTGGAACTTCGCAATTGCGCACACCCACAAACAAAAACTCACAACCGAGATTTCTTACAGTTACCTGAAAGATTATTTCTCGCAGATCTTCGTTATCGACTCAAACAGCAGCAACGTTGACAAGAACATCATTCTTTACACTCGCGGCAATGTCGGTTCGTTCCAAAACTTCGGCATCACCGAAACCTTTCAACATTCCGTCACTCCATGGTGGAACTTAACCGCGGTTGCTGTCTTCAATCACAAGATCATCAAAGGCATAGTGTGGGCTCCAATCACCGCCAGGATAAGCCAGTTGAATGTGAGCCTTAACAATCAATTTCAACTAAAGAAAGGCTGGGCTTTCGAACTAAGCGGATACTACCAGACCAAGAGCCAGATCGACTTGCAAGAATGGCTCGAGCCGCAAGGCGAAATGGGACTCGGCATATCTAAACAAATTCTCAAGAATAAGGGCTCACTCAAACTCAGCATCCGCGACATTACTTACTACCAGAACTATTCTGGCTACTCAACTTTCCAGAATTCATTTGAACCCTTCACTGTAAAATGGGATTCGAGAGTGATCCGACTCAACTTCAGTTGGCGCTTCGGCAAGGCGATGAAGCCGGTGCAGAGATCGGAGGGTGGAGCGCAGGAGGAGATTAATAGAGTTGATGGGAATTAGTTAATTAATCAATTTGAAAATTTGAAAATTTGAAAATGGAAACCTTGCGGTTAAGGACTCCAATCATTTTCAAATTTTCAAATTCCAACTAAAGTGGTATTGTCTTCGGCTGATGCTGGGATTATCTTGCGGGCTGCGATTTTGATTTAGTCCCATGGTTCGCGAAGGGTGCATGTTCGCAATTCAACTTCAACCGTACCTTTTACCTGTGCGAAGGGTCCTCAATTGGGAGGAGCCCTTCGCGAGCTTTTGGTTTCAAGAGTGTTTTACCGCTAAGACGTTGAGGGAATTAGTTAATTAATTTATTGATTAATTAGCTAATTGGGAAAGCGTTCTCTGCGAACTTTGCCCTCCGCTTTGCGAACTCTGCGTTTAAGAAAGTACTCAGAAAACAAGAGCTCTCGGAGAAAACACATTACTCCACTCCCACCCCACCTAACCGGACTCCGCACCCGCGAGTTTATTATCCATTAATCAAAAAAACGTTCTATGTCCGACACAACATTAACCACCAACACTCCTATTTCGGAGAACGGTGCAAAGGCAGCATCCAACCGTCATTCATTCAAACGCATCTCCGCAATTGAACGCGGTCTTCTATCTGAATTACAGAAAGACTTCGCCATGAAGGTGCAAGCACGCATCGGCGCCGAAGAAATGAAGAAGCTCGCCGATGCCATCAAAAAGGAAGAGTCCCTTTTCGAGTTATCCTTCGCCGGCGTTCCCAATCGTCCCTCATTAACTGACCTAACTTCCGCCGCCAGACTCGCCAGCAAGCAGCAACTCAGCCGCACCCTCAAGTCCGCTCGAATGATCCGGCAACTGAATCTCTCGCACATCACAGAACTGCACAATTCGATAACTCATCCACGCATCTTCGACGGCATCTTCAACACCGATCTCGAAGTCGCCACCGATGACTTCATCGAATACGACGAGTATGAGCCCCCACTAGACTTCAAAGATGTGGCTGCCGATAGCAACTACAACTATGATGGTTCTTATGCCATCCATCAATGGGGCATCTTCGGCAACGATGTGGATTTCTCACATTCTCATAGTCATGGCGACGTACTTGATGATGACGCTTCGCAGAAGTACGCCTTCACTCATGCCGGCGTTGGCAAAAATTACACCATGCCGCGCAACGGCGCACTTGCAATTTCAATGGTTGTGCGCAACCTCTCAAATGCAATTCGCTATAGCATTTCAGATCACTTAGGTCCAAGCGATGCTTACTTCGACCTGGAGAATATTCTCTTCGCCTCAATCGAAGCGCCAAATGGCGGACACTTGCATGCAACTCACGTGATTGACCAGACCATCCGCTCAGACGGAGATGATAAATCCGGCAAGATCAACTGCATCCAACAGGGAAGCCAGTTGATCATCAACTTCCAGACCGATGATCAGTTCGCGCAGGGAGATAACATCCGAATTCTGATTACATCATACCTGCGTGCGGTAACGCATGTGTATTTGATGAGGACGGATGTGACTGCGACGGTAAATTGGAGACTGGAGAAGCTCTATGTGAGAATTGTTTAATTTGAGAATTTGAAAATGTGAAAATTTGAAAATTTGAAAATGGTGGAGACCTTTGAATAGCCCGAACTACGAATTATAGCCGTCCCTTCATTTTCAAATTTTCAAATTTTCAAATTAAATAATTACTTA
>CBINHQ010000356.1:0-3179 GCA_966250475.1 uncultured Chitinophagaceae bacterium | reverse complement strand
TGATGTCAGACTATCCCGTTGATCAACTCTCCATCCAGATGCGCGAACGAATCGTCCTCCCGCTGCTCACCATCCAGCAATACGCCCTCAGTCGAATACGCCTGATGGAAGATGCAGGCAAAGACGAAATGAGGGATGTCTATGGGAAATTGGTAATGCGTTGCTCGTTTGGAATCATCAATGCAGGAAGGAATAGTGCATGATGGAGCCTAACACTGCTGGGTTTAAGGGTTTAAAGGTTTAAGAGTTTAAGGGTGGGGAAGTAAGCCTGGAAATCTTTCCTCCCTTAAACCCTTAAACTCTTAAACCTTTAAACCAAAACAGCCTTTATCCTTTTTGACCTTTTTAAACTATTTTTGCTGGATTTTAATATTCCCCAGAATGACAGAAAAGCAGCCCAGCGCGATACTCCTCCTTGCAGACGGTACCCTTTGTTACGGAAATGCATTTGGCGCCATTGGCACAACCACCGGCGAGATTTGCTTCAACACAGGCATGACGGGTTACCAGGAAGTTTTTACCGATCCAAGTTACTACGGGCAGGTGCTCATCATGAACACCGTGCATGTAGGTAATTATGGAGTGAATGAGGATGATATCGAGTCGGACAGCGTGAAGATCCGAGGGCTGATCGGGCGAAACCTGGAGGAGCAATACTCACGCAAGCTCGCGCAGGGCTCGCTTGACGAATACCTGAAGAAGAATAATGTTGTGGCCATCGAAGGAGTCGATACCAGAGCGCTGGTTGCACACATTCGCACGAAGGGAGCGATGAACTGCATCATCTCGTCAGAAATCTCCGATGTGGAGAAGCTCAGGAAGATGCTAAGTGAAGTGCCGGATATGAACGGACTCGAACTCGCATCGGAAGTCAGCACGAAGAAGACATATGAACTCGGCGATCGTTCTTCAACTCTGCGAATTGCAGTAATGGATTACGGCGTGAAGCAGCACATTCTGAAATGCATGACAGACCGAGGCGCCTACGTGAAAGTGTTTCCCGCAAAGACTCCTCTCGAAGAAGTAAAGCAATTCAATCCTGACGGATACTTCATATCCAACGGACCCGGCGACCCGGCCGCGATGAATTACGCCGTTGACAATCTCAAACAAATTCTGAAAGAAGACAAGCCCATCTTTGGCATTTGCCTCGGGCACCAGTTACTCGCACTGGCGAACGATATTCCAACATTCAAGATGCATCATGGTCACAGGGGATTGAATCACCCTGTGAAAAATCTGGTGACGGGACGCTGCGAGATCACTACGCAAAACCATGGATTTGGAGTTGATCCCGAAGCAGTGAAGAAGGCGAAGCATATCGAGGTCACGCATGTGAACCTGAACGACGAATCCATCGAAGGCATTCGCGTGAAGGGCAAGCCCGCATTTTCAGTGCAGTATCATCCTGAGAGCACGCCCGGCCCGCATGATTCACGCTACCTATTCGATGAGTTTATCGCGTTGATGCGTTAATTATCTAATTAGATAATTAACCAATTAAAATATGATGAAGATCGCCATCATAAACGGCCCAAACTTAAACCTGCTTGGAAAAAGAGAGGTGGATGTGTATGGCAACATGCCATTCGAAGATTACCTCGATGAATTGAAGCAGAAGTTTCCCGAAGTTGAGTTCAGTTTTTTCCAAAGCAATGTAGAAGGCGAGATCGTGAACGAATTGCAACGCGTAGGCTTTAGTTACGACGGCATCATTCTCAATCCCGGCGGGTACACGCATACTTCGGTTGCCATCGGCGATGCAGTGGCAGCCATTACCACTCCGGTTGTTGAAGTTCATATTTCGAATGTGCATGCGCGTGAAGAGTTCAGGAGAATCTCACACGTCTCAGCTAAGGCAGCGGGTTCAATTGTCGGACTCGGACTGAAAGGGTACCAGCTCGCGGTGGAATATTTCCTGGAAAAATAACCAGAGAGTGAAAATTGCGGGCTTCCCGCAGAAAGAATTGTTGCACCAACGGAGAATTTCCGCGTTATCGCGTTAAAACAGCCTAAATCATGGCTTCATTCCCAATAAAACCAATCTGATTCGTTATTTTGTCACAAACTCAGGCTATGAAATTCCGGACCGGCATCATTCTTTTACTCACCTGCTTTCATTTCCTGTCTTCACAGGCACAATTGACCCCTGTGCAGATTGCAGAGAGGAATAAGCCCGGAACGGTAATGATTCAATCCACATTCAAAGGAACAGTGAGCGTGGTGCAGCCCGTTGCCAACGTGGAGGCCGTTAACGAACTAGTTACTTCACTTCGAATGAGAGTGATGGAGGGCACACTTCCCGAAGAATCATTCTGGCATCAATACATCATGACGCTTTGCAGGGACATCGACCAGTACATGATGCAGGGCTCCGAGGTAGTGAAGAAAGATCTCGATGCGACCATGATCGGTTCAGGTTTCATCATCACTCCCGATGGTTATGTGGTTACCAATTGCCACGTGGTGGATGAGATGGACCAGGTTACGCAGGAAAACTTTGCCATGCAGGCATTCGAAGAAATCATAGAATCCGATTTGCGCTCTTTCGAAGAGACAACCAATCATACACTCACCGAAGAAGAAGCCACGGCATTCAGGGAAGCAAATGCCTGGTATTTCTCACAATCGCTCGAGGTGGGAGAAATTCAGAAGGTTTTCAAAGTGACGATGGGAGTCACCGGCGAAGACGGAAATATCGTTCCCGAAACTATTGAAGCGACACTTGTCACGAAGGGCATGCCCATTCCCGGTAAAGATGTGGCGATACTGAAGCTGCCCGGCAAGAAGGAATATCCAACCATTCGCATTGGTGATGATAAAAAGATGAGAGTAGGAGACCAGGTGTACGCGCTTGGCTATCCCGGTGTGGCGACTTTTCATCCTTTGATCTCGGAGGAATCCATTGCAGAAGCAACACTAACAAGAGGAATCGTAAGCGCTAAAAAACACATGCTTGGAGGCTGGCAGGTGTTGCAGGCCGATGTGGCCATCACGCACGGCAACAGCGGCGGTCCGGTCTTCAATGACAAGGGTGAAGCCATTGGTCTGGCCACATTCGGTAGCGCTGATGAAGAACGCGGGCAGGAAGTACAGGGAATGAATTTCATTGTGCCCACCACCGTCGTGCAGGAATTCATCAAGGAGGCGAAGATTCAGCCGAAGATGAGTAATGTCTC
>CBINHQ010000355.1:0-3183 GCA_966250475.1 uncultured Chitinophagaceae bacterium | reverse complement strand
TGATTTTCTCGAAAAAATGATTGAATTGGCTGAGAAGGAATACGGCATCGATATCTGCGTATTCCGGACCATACTTTACCACCGTTCCGCTGCAAACCTTACCACTTATTCCGGAGCAAAGTTTACCACCATTCCGGGCCAAACCTTACCAGTAATTCCGCTCGAAAGTTTACCAGTTGTGCTCGTGTAAGCTTGTTTTGGTCGGCGAAATTTGAAGAGAAATTGGCTGACATTCCGGCATAAAGTTTACCACTTATTCCGCTGCAAACCTTACCACTGAGGGGCGTTTCATAGCATTCCCGCATAGTTTTGACTTACATCAAACTGTGTCGAGAAAATGGCTAATAAACCCCTTTGTATGCAAAAATTACGTCAGATTTTATTGCTCCTTGCGCGCGGATATTCAGAGCGCACCATCAAAAAGCAAGTCAATGTTTCCAGACCAACAATCCACCAGTACGCAGTTCTTTTTGCTAACAGTGGAAGGAGCTACAGCACGCTTTTAGAGCTTTCCGATAAAGAACTCAACGCCATTGCTCGAAGTGGCAAAGTCAATCAGGAAGAAGCTGCAGATCCTCGTAGGGATCATTTCCTGGAACAGATGGACTATTTCATTCTGGAACTAAAGAAGGTTGGCGTTACACGGTATTTGCTTTGGCAGGAGTATCTGGAGGCTTACCCGGCCGGTTTTCAGTACTCGCGTTTCTGCGAGTTGTTAGAGCAACATCTGAAGGTTAGAAAGCCCAGCATGCGCTTTACTCATAAACCGGGAGAAGTGTTACAGGTTGATTTCGCCGGAGCCAAGCTGAGCTATGTTGATAAGAAAACTGGTGAAGTGATTGAATGTCCTGTTATCGTGGGCGTATTGCCCTTCAGTGGCTATTCTTATGTACGGGCTCTTCCCAATGCCACCTTACCGGAGGTTGTGAATGCATTGAATTTAATGCTTGAATTTTTTGGTGGTGTACCGCTCAATGCGCTCTCTGACAACATGAAGCAATGGGTGATCAGGACGTGTAGATATGAACCCACATTACCAATCATGCTTGAACAATGGGCATTGCACAATCATATCGGAATATTGGCCACCCGGCCGGTCAAGCCAAAAGATAAGGCCTCAGTTGAGAATCAGGTGCTCATCACTTACCGTCGTGTCTACGCTCTATTGCGCAACATGACCTTCTACAGCCTGGATGAATTGAACAAAGGCATCCTGGAAAAACTGGAAGCACATCATCAAAAGAACTTTCAGAAAAAGACCTATAGCAGGCTGGAACTGTTTAATGCTGAAGAGAAGTCGGTATTGCAGCCACTGCCGGACACGCCATACAGGTTGCGTCATTATACCAAGGGCAAAGTATATCCAAACTACTATGTGGTTGTAGGAGAAGACTGGCATTTTTATAGCGTACCCTGGCAGTATATCGGAAAGGAAGTCCGCATTGTATACGACAGTGATCTGGTGGAGATCTATTATAACCATGAACGGATCGCCTTTCATCCGAGGAGCTATAAAGCGCACGGTTATACCACCCGCATAGAACACATGCCGGAAAACCACAAACGCATCGCCGACCAAAAAGGCTGGGATCCGGATTATTACCTCAAGAAAGCCGCTGAAAACGGTCCCCATACCCGAGCGCTTTTCGACCGAATAATGAAAAGCAAAATCACAATCCATCAGGCCTACGGCCCGTGCCTGGGCATATTAAGATTGATACAGGTGCATGGAGGTAAGCGAGTAGAAGCTGCATGTGAACGGGCCTTGCAGGGCAGCAAGTACAACTTTGGCATTGTGAAAACAATCCTGGAGAATAAGATGGACCTCCTGAAAGGGCCGACCGAAACTCCTTCCCCCATCCCTAAACACGATAACCTGAGAGGCCCAAATGCTTATAAAACCTTATTCGACCATCAATAATAAACCAACATGAACACACAATTTACACTTGAACAATTAAGAAGTCTAAAACTCAACGGTATGTCTAAGCGGTATCAGGCGGCAATTGATCTGCCCTCTCATGAGCAAGAGGACGCCCATTCGCTCGTAGCTCTGCTGTGCCAGGCGGAGGTCGAATACCGGAATTATTACCGCACAGAACGTTTGTTAAAAAACAGCAGATTGCGTTACCATGCAGTCCTCGAAGAAGTAATTTGTTCTCCCGAAAGAGGACTGACCAGAGAAATGGTTCTTCGGCTCTCCGACGGCATGTTCATTGAAAAAGGCGAGAATGTGTTGATCTGCGGCTTAACCGGTACTGGAAAAAGTTTCTTCTCATGCGCCCTGGGTCGCAGCGCATGTCTGCTTGGTCATAAAACCTTATACTTCTCCATGAACAAATTTCTTGAAGGCATTGTCCAGGCTAAACTGGATGGATCATATCTAAAATGGCTTAAGACCATAGCCAATCAACAGGTTCTTATCCTGGACGACTTTGGGATAAAACCGCTCTCACACGACGCTCGCCTTGCGATACTGGATATACTCGAAGACAGATATGGAAAGGGAGCGACCATCATCACCTCGCAGCTGCCTGTCGACAAATGGTATGAGTTTATTAACGAGCCTACCACGGCCGAGGCGATCCTTGACAGATTGACAGCTTCCGCGCATAGAATAGAACTTTTGGGCAAGTCCCTGAGAAGAAAAAAATAAATCAGTAATATTGAATCTATGAAACGTTCCTTTAGTGGTACAAGTAGCCAGTGGGTGGTAAACTTTCGCGCGGAATAAATGGTAAACTTTCAGGCGGTAGGGTGGTAAACTTTGTTCGGAATATTCAGTAGGGATGTTATCAAAATTCTATTCAAGCGATTTCGACGGCATTTTAATGTTGAATTACCTTGAAGAACCTTCATTGCGAATTGCAAGCTACAAAGATGAGAGGGAGATTTGGGAGGGACTAAAAGAAGACAATCAGAAATATGCGACCCGCATTCAAAGAACAAGAAATGCCATTAGCAAGATAGTCTAAAACACAGTCTCGGTGGATTATAGAATTTTATCGAAGCTTAGGTGGATTGCTATGCACATGAATACTTCTTTAGCCACGAAGGAATATTATACGGTTCCAGATGTCGATATTCCCCCATTTAGAAGCATGTCGATGTAATATTGTGGTTAATTAGTTGACTATAAAAGCCGGAATAAAGCGTGTGACACTTTTTTGATTGAGACAATTT
>CBINHQ010000354.1:0-3192 GCA_966250475.1 uncultured Chitinophagaceae bacterium | reverse complement strand
CAAGGAAGCGATCCGACTCATTACCGAGGGGCCGAAGTGGAAGAAGAGTAAGGGGCGGACTACAGTGATGGTGCCGTTTACAACTTTGCCTAAGTAATTTGAAAATGAGGTAATTTGAAAATGAGGTAATTTGAAAATTTGAAAATGATGGGAGCGTGATGGGGCTTGGATGCGGATTTAAAATGATCGACCGTGGCTAAAGGCGCTGCGGCGCCACGGTGGTTTTTTGGGGACACGGATTAAGGAGGATTTTACGGATGCACACGGATTTTGGCGGCTGCGCCGCTTTTTCACTTTTCACCACAGGGATTTTTGTTTGATGCGGCTGCGCCGCATTTTATCTACCGCGGAGGGCGCAGAGACGCGGAGGTAATTGGCTAATTAACTAATTAGCTAATTAGTTAATGGCACAGTATCTTATAATGCAAAATACTATATGCTGTCACCCCGGGCTTGACCCGGGGCCTTTCTCTATACCTTCTCTATAGTAATCTCCAATCTGAATCTGGATGATATTTTAACCGCAACGCACCCGGTTCCGTTTTCCCCGCAAAAAAAAATTGCGGCATAGCCGCAATTAATATTCTTTAAGTTAATAAGAAAAATATCAGAATTGAAAATCCGAATATAATGAGACCTCTCATTCCCCATCCGGGTCTCTCCTCATTTTCAAATTTTCAAATTTTCAAATTCTCAAATTCTCAAATCACTTCAACCTCGCAAGCAAATCATCATTCAATTTCACATAATCCTGGTTCTTCGCTTCTACTGCCAATTCCCTTGAACGTGTAGCAGCTTTAATCGCTTCTTCTTTCTTACCGAGTTTAGCGAAGCAGTTTGCACGCTGGTGCTGTACCCAGAAAGCTTTTGGATTTTCTTCTGCTGCCTTGTTGAACCACTCGATTGCCTGGTTGAGGTCCTTACCGTTATCCATGTAATACATCGCAGCCTGGAAATAAGGAGGCTTATCGCTCTTCATGGCTTCGCTGATGCTTGCCATCACTTTAGAATCAATGTCAGTAGTAATAGGAACTTCAACAGCCTGATCAGCCCAACTGATGCGGAGATTCATGGATGTGGGCTTCACATCTTCGAATGTGATTGCGAATGTTTCGTTGGCATCCTTAACTTTCAGCACAGGAGCAGAAAACCTTACGAGGTCGCTCTCTTCCTTGTAAGCTGCTGGGTTTGTCACATCAGTTTGTTTGCTGATGATCACGGTCCAGTTCTTTTTGTCGGGAATAGTCAGCAGACCATACTTTCCTGCGGGGATCTTTGTGCCGCCGATGGTAACCTCATCACCGAAGGTGAGTGTGGTAGCGCCATTTGCGCCGGTACGCCAAACTTTGCCGTAGGGAACGAGGTCGCCAAATATCTTCCTGCCTTTCACGCCGGGGCGGGAATAAGAGAGTTCAACGTTGGAAAGCCCGAACTCCTGCTTTACTGTCTGTGCAGGAC
This sequence comes from uncultured Chitinophagaceae bacterium, assembly GCA_966250475.1. Classification (GTDB taxonomy): domain Bacteria; phylum Bacteroidota; class Bacteroidia; order Chitinophagales; family Chitinophagaceae; genus CBINHQ01. The sequence continues at coordinate 1,734 of CBINHQ010000354.1, read as the reverse complement.
TTGGAGCCGGTGTCTTAAGCTGTGCTTCCGATGTTGCGAGGAACGAGAATGCTACAGCGAATAATAAGATTCTTTTCATAGCAAGTTTTTTTGTGAAGGGCGAAGATACATACAATGGTTAATGAGTTAATTTGAAAATTTGAAAATGTTGCGCACTGAATGCTTTGCGTCCCCTCTGCGCCCTCCGCGCCTTAGCGGTAAAATCCATTTTCAAATTTTCAAATTACCTCATTTCCCGCCCCACCACGCACCCTCCATTTTCAAATTTTCAAATTTTCAAATTACCTCATTATTCTATTCAACAAAAGCGTAAACCCTACCACCCCCAGCGCCCCAATCGGATTCAACCACAAAAAGCTAATCTTTATCACCGCCGGGTCAGTCTTAGTCAGCAGGAATACAGTCAACACCAAACATTCCGCCAGCGCAGCGCCCCAGAACACCGCATTGGCATTCCTCACCTTCTTAAAGAAAAATGCAACGAGGAACACGCCGAGAATCACACCATAGAACAATGAGCCCAGAATATTGACCGCTTCAATCAGGCTATTACCCACATTGTAAGTGAACATCGCCACCACGATGCAGAAGATCCCCCAAAGCAATGTGTACACCTTGGAGAGTTTGTATTCATCCTCTCCGGTCTCACTCTTCTTCCTGAACCTTCGATGAAAATCTACCATCGTACTCGACGCGAGGGAATTGATCGCCGCCGCAATGCTTCCCCATGATGCGAGGAAGATAATTGCGATGAGCAATCCCACCAATCCCACCGGAAGATAATCTACCACGAAGCGTAAGAAGATGTAGTTCGTGTCGTTACCATCGCCGCCTACTTCTTTAGAGTTGATCCATCCTTTGACTTTATTGCGGAGGCTGTCTGAACTATGTTGCAATCCGCGGAGTTCAGCCTCGGCCGCGTCGATGGCCGCATCATCCTTCTCATCTAATGCTGCGGCGAACTGCTTTACGGATTCCTGCTTCTGCACGGCAATGGCATCGTACTGTGCCTGCACGATGTGAAACGAATCGCGCAGCGGTGAGTTCTCTATGCGTTCGACCTGCTTCTGATTGAAGAATATCGGCGCCTGATTAAATTGATAAAATGTGAACACCAGCACGCCAACGAGGAGAATGAGAAATTGCATCGGCACCTTTACAAATCCATTCATGATTAGTCCCATCCTGCTCTCGCGCATCGATTTCGCAGTGAGGTATCTTCCAACCTGGCTCTGGTCTGTGCCGAAGTATGAGAGGGCAAGGAAGAAGCCTCCTATCACTCCACTCAACAAATTATACTGATCGCTCCAGTCGAATCCATTTTCGGTGATGCCGGTGGTGATCACATTTAATTTTCCCAGCCTTCCGCCCACATGCAGCGCATCAGCAAAGCCCATGTTCTCGGGAAGCATGTTCACCACCATGTATGCAGCGAGGAACATTCCGGTGAAGATGATAGCCAATTGCAATTGCTGCGTGTATGCGACCGCCTTTGCACCGCCGCTAATTGTGTAGATGATGAGTAGTCCGCCGAGGAAGAGATTCGTCCAGTAGATGTTCCAATCAAGCAGAGAAGATAGAATGATGGATGGCGCGAACACGCTTATCCCAGTCGAAAGTCCGCGTTGCAATAGAAACAGAAACGAAGTTAGCGTACGCGTCTTTCCATCGAAGCGGGACTCGAGGTATTCGTATGCCGTGTATACTTTGAGTCTGCTGAATATCGGCACGAAG
>CBINHQ010000353.1:0-3195 GCA_966250475.1 uncultured Chitinophagaceae bacterium | reverse complement strand
GCAGTGAAAAATGCGATGCTGCACGTTTTTTCGCGTTTATTATGCGTTGAAAAAACTGCAAAATCTGGTTGAGAATCCCATGGTTTCGGCAATGTGGGAGTTTAGGTTTGCATTATGAATCGATCGGCTTGTGTCCGTATGGAAGTGGAAACTTAATTGCCAGACAATCGAAGGGTGATGGCGGCCTGGTCTTCGGGAACGGGGATGGTGGAGGTTTGGGTTAGGAGAAGGTGGCCTGGACTGAGGGGGTGGTTATTGCCTGGGAAAAATTAGGAAGGTTGGATGGTGGGGGAGGGAAAGTCGCCCTGGGAGGGCCCACGGGGCCGAAAGAACCGATGAAAGATGAGTGATAGGAGATGAGAATCTTCCCTTCAGAGCGTGTTCGAAAGTTCTAATGAACCGATGAGATGTGGGTCATTGCGTCTGACTAAACTCATTTATTCGAAGTGTCTTCCACCAAAGGCGCTACCATTATAGATACATCTCCTTCATACTGGCAACAAAAAATTTCAACCATTTCCAGGAATCTTCAATCCTCAGTCCTTCTCTCTCATCTCTCATCCCTCATCCTTCTCCCAACTTTCCCCATCTTCCTCCCGCCGAAAACCGTATTTTTGCCATCCGAAAAAAATACAGTTTGTGGCATTGATAAAGAGCATATCAGGAATCAGGGGTACGATTGGCGGCAGACCCGGCAACACATTTTCACCTATCGATATTGTAAAGTTTACGGCAGCTTACGGAAGCATGCTGGCCAATGACCACCAGGTAAAGGTGGTGTTGGGCCGCGATGGAAGGATCAGTGGTCCGCTGGTTCGCGACCTGGTTGTCAGCACCTTGAATGCCCTCGGCATCGATGTGATCGACCTTGGGTTATCCACTACCCCCACTGTGGAAATCGCGGTAAAGGAAGAGAAGGCAGATGGTGGCATCATACTCACAGCAAGCCATAATCCAAAGGAATGGAACGCGCTGAAGCTTCTTAACTCCGAAGGGGAGTTCATCTCAGCCGAAGTGGGCGCCAAAGTGCTCGAGCTGGCTGAGCAGGAGGACTTCAACTTCGCTTCGGTGGACAAGCTTGGCTCCGTGAAGAAGGCGGATTATTTACAGAAGCATGTAGACGCGGTTGTCAACTATCCACTTGTGAATGCAAAGGCTATCGCCAGGCAGAAATACCGTGTAGTGGTTGATGCTATCAACTCCACAGGCGCTACTTATGTGCCCGCTCTCCTGAAGGCCTTGGGCGTCGAAGATGTGATTGTACTGAATGCTGAAGTGAACGGAAAGTTCGCGCACAATCCCGAGCCACTGCCGCAGCACCTTGCGCAACTCAGCAGCGAAGTGGTAAAACTCAATGCAAATCTCGGCATCGCGGTAGATCCCGATGTGGACAGGCTTTGCTTCGTTTGCGAGGATGGAAGCATGTTCGGTGAAGAATACACGCTCGTGGCAATTGCAGATTACGTGCTTGGAAAGCGCAAGGGAAATACCGTGAGCAATATGAGCAGCACGAAGGCATTGAGAGAGATCACGGTGAAGCATGGCGGTAAATATTTTCCTTCTGCAGTCGGTGAAGTAAACGTGGTGAAGAAGATGAAAGAAGTTGAAGCAGTGATTGGCGGCGAAGGCAATGGCGGAATCATCGTGCCCGACTTTCACTACGGCCGCGATGCACTCATTGGAATCGGTCTGTTCCTGACACACCTTGCGGAATATGGCAAGAGCATCAAATCCCTTAGAGGAAACTATCCCGATTATTTCATCTCCAAGAATAAAGTCGAACTCGAAAACGGATTCGACGTGACAGGTATCTTCGAAAAGATCAGAAAGAAATACAAGAATCATCCTGTCAATACAGATGATGGTCTCAAGATCGAATTCGACAACGATTGGGTACATCTCCGCACCTCGAACACAGAACCCATTATCAGGATTTACTCCGAGAGTGATTTCGAGAGCAAGGCGAATAATATTGCGTTAAGATTAATGCAGGATATCAAGGAGTTTATGTAATTAACTAATTAGTTAATTTGTTAATTACATAATTAGTTCAGCGGTTATCGGCAACTTCCGCACCCGCTTCCCGGTCGCATTAAACACCGCATTCGCCACCGAAGCAGCATATCCTATCAATGATATCTCTCCCATTCCCTTTGCGCCCATGGGATTTAAGACCGGATCGGGTTTGTTAACGAAGATGACTTCTACCGGCGGCACATCAGCATTGACGGGTATGTGGTAGTCGGCAAAATTATTGTTCACATATCTGCCATATCGATGATCAATAACCGCGTCTTCCATCAATGCCATGCCGATTCCTCCTACTACTCCTCCAATCATCTGGCTTCTCGCCGCCTTCTCATTGATGATCTTTCCTGCATCTGCAACCGTCACTACACGGTTGATGCGCACTACTCCCGTGTTCGGATTCACCAACACCCTCGTGAAGTGCACGGAGAACGAGTACATTGAATATTTTCTCATCTCTGCCGTTCCTCTCGATTCCTTCAACGATTCTATTTCCGTTAGAGAGTTTTTCTTCAGTAATTCAGTATAGTTCATTCCAACTGAGCGATCCGAGGTGAGCACCACTCTGCCATCCTGGTATTCGAGGTCAGATTCCTTCAGGTCGTGAATCTTCGCAGTATGAAACGCATCCTTCTGTTTAATCGCCAACGCGATCAATTTCTTCTTAAGATCGTCACAAGCTTCATACACCGCAGATCCAAGACTTGAGGTTGTAGCGGATCCTCCTTGCGTAGGACCAGGGGGAAGCGATGAATTTCCCATTTCGAATACGATCAGCTCCTTCGGAATGCCAAGGTTTTCCGAAGCAATCGTAACCATCGCAGTTGCAGTGCCCGGACCCATGTCACTTACCGCACTTTGGAGCACAAGCACACCATCCTCCCTCAACCTCGCCCGTGCTGCCGCGTTCCAACGCATCGCAAGAAACACACCAGTACCCATTCCGTATCCCACCAACATCCCATCTTCCATCATCGTGCGGGGAGTAGAAGGCCTCGACTTCCACCCGATCCTCTCTGCTCCAAGTGCATAACATTCTTTTAAATACTTACTCGACCAGGGAAGGTTCTTCTCCTGATCCGTTTCCGCATAATTGCGAAGCCTCACTTCAATTGGATCCACACCTAGTTTGAACGCGAGTTCATCCAAAGCGGATTCAAGAGCGAA
>CBINHQ010000352.1:0-3212 GCA_966250475.1 uncultured Chitinophagaceae bacterium | reverse complement strand
AAGCAGAAAGGATTCATCACTGCCGATATTGAATTTGTAAACTACAAGGCTTCTAATTTCTCTGCTCTTAAAGATTACGACAACAGCCAGTCGACAAAGGATTACCTGAAGTCGCTCAATAAGGCAATCGACCGGGCATACAAAGGAGCAGTAAATCTTCGCGTGGGTGGAGAATTGAAGTTTACAACCATTATGGTTCGTCTCGGTGGAGCGTATTATGGAAATCCTTACAAGGATCTTGCTGGTGAGAAGGGACATCGTTTCCAACTCACGGGAGGATTGGGCTACCGCGATAAGGGATTCTTCATCGATGTCGCGTATGTCCACACAATGGGTAAGGATGTCCATTTCCCATACCGACTCCAAAACGCGGCATACAGCGGCGCAACTGTGAAGCAGGTTGGAGGAACGGCGGTATTAACTGTAGGTTTTAAGATTTAGGTGACCACAATTAGTTAATTAGTTAATTGGTTAATTAATCCTCTTCGCCTCGAGGTTCTTGCCTCCGATTCATTATCGAAAAATCGGCGCTTCCGAATTTATACGTAAACGTCAGGCGGAAATTGCGGACGTTCCAGCGGCGATAGGAGTCCTGGTAGAAATCATCTGTATCGTAGATAACGCCGAAGCGTTGGGTGTTGAAGACATCATTCACTCCGAGCGTGAGCGTGGCCTTGTCGTTGAGAAAATCCTTTCGCACGGCCATGTCAACTCTGAATTCAGATTTTCTTCTTCCCTGGGGAATGACTTCCGGTGATTCATATTCACCTTCGGCCTGGAAGGAGAATCCGTTGAAGAATGATTTGTTCCGCGTTACGAGTTTATAATTCGCAGAAAGCTCGGCTTCCCAACTCATTCCTTCATTGCTGAGGTCGAGATCATTCACATTTGCCTTCACTGTCCTGTACTGCAGTTCAAATGTTGGAGTGATATCCAGGTTTTTTGCAAGTGTATGTTGCAGCGTGAGCTCGATGCCGTAGCGGTTGGTAGTGCTCGCATTGATATATGTGTTGAGAATAGCATTTGGGTCAACGGCGGCGTTTTGTAGTTGCTCGTATTGTTCGGTGGTGATGGTATCGCTGTATTGAGTGATGTCGTCAGGATTGTTGCGGAAATAGAGCGATCCGAGAAAATTTCCCTTCGGGTAGTTGAGGCTGTAGTTGAACTCGAAGGAATTGATGAATTCCGGTCGCAGCGCAGGATTACCCTGACGAAGGTTCGAGGGGTCGTTGATGTCGATGAAGGGATTCAACTGCCAGAAATTTGGTCTGCGAATGCGGCGCGTATAGTTGAGTTGCATCTCCTGATCCTCATTTATCTCTTTAGCGATTGATGCGCTGGGAAAGAGGGCGTCCCAAATGTTACGAAGGCGTGCGGTATATTCATATCCGAATTTCAATAAGCTATCGACGAGTAGTCCATCGAATTTTGAATGTTCGGCCCTCAAACCAACCTGGTAAGAAAATGACTTATTCTTACCACTGTATGTGGCATAGACTGCATTCACCATTTCCTTGTATTCGTAATTGTTGCTGAGTGAGAGTTTCGTCTCGCTGCCATTATCCACGGCAAATGCATTGAACACGCTGGTGTATTTATTGTGATAGCTGCGAATGCCTGTCTCGAATTTCGAATCCTCGCTCTTCGGGTTGGCGTAATCAATCTGGATCGTAACCTGATCCTGGTCGCTGCTTCCTTCATTGCGTACGATAGCATCGGGACGGTATTGTCCGCCACCGGGAAGAGTGAATGTGTTGAGAATGCCGGAGCGCTCTGAGCGATCTCCATAATTGTATCGCACTTCGGCAGTGAGTTCTTTGCCTTGCTGGGGAAAGGAATGTTTGTAATTAAATCTTGAACTGTTGCGGTTGAAACTGGAGCGGCCATCTGCAAAACGGTAGCCGAAATATTGGGGCGTTCCTGAAGCGTCGAGGTATTCCTGATTTTGCGTTTCCTCATTGGAGAATCTGCCGCGAACCAAACCTTGCGTAAGCGTGATGGTATTTCGGTTGTCGATGAAATAATCGAATCCGAACCTTACAGAGCTGAATCGGCGCAGCCTGTCATTAATTGTTACCTGGTTAAAGAAATCATCTACTACCCCATTGGTTTTGTTCGTTCGCTTTGTTTCGCCCTTCGACTCGCCGCCAGATTGATTGTAGCCGCCCGTGAGAAAGAAGTTGAATTTACCTTCACGCAGGTTGAGATTAAGATTGCCCGTGAAAATCTTGGGTGTTCCGGCAGCTAATGTTACAAGTCCGTTCAGACCAAGGCGCTTATTCTTCTTGAGCACCACGTTGATAATTCCACCTGAGCTTGATGCATCGAACTTGGCAGAAGGATTAGTGATGAGTTCGACTCTTTCGATATTATCTGCTGGTATTTGGTCGAGGGTGAGAATTGTTGGTTGCCCATCAACGAAGATCTGGGGTGAGCTGTTGCGGAGTTGTACGTTTCCGTCTATGTCCACACTCACAGTTGGAATGTTTCGCATCACATCGATTGCTGTTCCTCCAGTAGCGACGAGGCTCTTTGAAACATTGAATACTTTTCTATCGATGCCGAGTTCGAGAGCCGGTCGTGAGCTGGTTACTGTCACGTTGCCGAGCTGCTGAATTGCGGGTTGAAGTGAAATGTTGCCGAGGTCTTTCTCGAATGAGGCTCTCATTCCATCTCCACCTGGTTCGATGCTGATCACTTGTTCGTGTGGTTCATACCCAATAGCGGAAATCACGAGGCGAAGGCTGCTGTCGGGAGCGAGATTCGCGAAACTGAAGTCGCCGTTTGGTCGCGAGAGCATTCCAGTGAGAAAACTATCCTTTGCTGCAGCATTGGTGCTGTAGAGTTGAACGGATGCAGCTTCGATGGATTTTCCGGTGTTCATGTCTACGAGTTTACCATAAAGCCTGCTTGTTCTTACAACCAGTCCCGGGAGTTCACCGCCTTGTTCCTGATCGCGATCTACCTGCGCAAATAAAATCGTACTTGATAACAAAACCAGGAAGGAAAGAAAAAATTTCATCAGCTGTTTATTTTCAATTAGTCACCACACTAACAATCTCAAGGCAAAATGGTTAAGTAAATTAACTAATTAACTAATTAACTAATTAGCTAATTAACTAATTGGACATTGCCAGCTAATCTCAGGGTCTTTTTTGAACCAGGTCATTTGTCGTTTTGCGTAGCGGCGCGTGTTCATCTTGATTCTTTCA
>CBINHQ010000351.1:0-3218 GCA_966250475.1 uncultured Chitinophagaceae bacterium | reverse complement strand
ACCTCCTCACCCCAGCGATTGAATACGCGGAAATAAGTCAACTGTTTCAATCCAACCGGCACGGGATAGAGTACATCGTTCTTACCATCACCATTCGGTGTGAATGCTGATGGTACGTATATCTCCGGTCCCTGATAGACTTTGATCTTAATCTCATCCCATCCCTGGCAGCCGATGGAGGTCGTGCCTGTGACACGGTACGTGTATTCGTAAGGAGGAACATTTATCGGTGAAGGGAATGTGGCGATAGGATTGCTAATATTTGCATCGCTCAGATAATTTCCCGGCGACCATTCCCAATTGCTCACGCCACTGTTGTTGCGTTCTGTTGCGCCAAGCTGAAGTGGCTGACCAATTGCTACCAGTGTATCATTACCCGCAAACACTTCAACAGCAGGTGTAACTGACACGACCATTTCATCGGGCACAAGCGACTTGCATCCCTTGTCGTCGATCACATGCAGGAAGTAGCTGGTAGTTTCTTCAGGCTTCACAATCGGATCGCGAACTTCTGTCGTCGTCGTAAAGCTCGGATCAGGCACCCAACTGTACCCTGTTCCACCTGCGCCGGCAAGTTGAGCCGTTATTCCATAACAAATTTCCACATCCGCACCCGCATCCGGAATTGGTGCCTCCCATACATTGATGATTAAGGAATCTACCTTCGAACACGTGCCATCCATAGCAGTCACATAATACTTGGTAGTGGTAGCCGGTCTTGCCGTTGGCGTGAGAGTGTTCGCATTGGTCAACGACGAAGTAGGAGTCCATGAAATCGTCGGCGCGTTGGAAGTCGCAGCCATAGTATAACTCGTGCCCTCGCACATGAAATCATCTGCCCCCGCTTCAAGTTCAAGCGTGTTTACTTTTCCTACTACTACAGGAGACTCAGTTGCTATACAACCATTCTCATCTTTCACATATATCGTATAGCTTCCTTCAGGAACGACAAGCACATTAGAAGACTGGTAATTCACGCCATCGCTGGAAAACGTGAAATTGCCACTTCCACCCGCAGGCGTCACCTCAATTCTTCCATCAGGAGTGATGCTACAAGTTGACGGAGTAGTAGTATATGTAAGCGTAACATCAGAGTTCTCCTGGATCAACTCCACCTGAATAGAATCAATGCAACCAGATTCATCCTTCATCTTCACCCAGTACGTGCCAGCACCCAGACCTGAAATAGTATTGGACGCCTGAAACGGTTCATTGTTCACCGCATACGTCACATTCCCTTCCCAACCCGTTCCACTGACCGTGATGTATCCATTCAGTCCGCTATTGCATTGCACATTTCCTTTATCAACCAGCTCCATTGTCTTCAAAGTCACCAACACCGAGTCGCGGGCGATACAATCTCCAATCGTTGCAGTACAGATATAATTCGTGCTGCCGGAAGCAGGGGATGCAATCGGGTTATGTATCGTAGATGATGAAAGCGATGCTCCATTTGTCCATGAATAATCTGTGTATCCTGTCACCGCCTCCAGCATTATCGATCCATTTCTGCAAAGCTTTGTGCTGTCAGGTGGATTGATCGCCAGCATGTCCACATCCCTCAATTCTACCAAGATGCTGTCAGACTGTATCCCACTGCAAGTATTACCAATGGCCACAAAGATCTTTAGTACCTCATGTCCCTCAGGAATCATATCTGCGATGGTCACAATCGGCACAGTCACTACTGAATCACCTGCAGGTATTGTAACTGTAGTCGGAATAGTCTGTACATCCACTCCATTAATAGCAGTGCCGCCAAAACTGAGTGTTACCGATTGCGGATAAGGTTTCTTCGCATCGCGATGAATGTTTATCGCACCTGGAGTACAGCCCTCCGCTAAGTAAGGCAGATTAAAATCATTAAGCGGATTCTGATTGTCGATGTGTACCGGGTCAGACCTCAAACTTCCCGCTTCCAGAAACACCCCACTATCGAAGAATCCATCACCCACATCCATGATCACGAGTTTGAGGTGATATCTCTCGCAGGGCTGTACTTCCGATACAGCAGTAAGCGTCACCGTATGCCCATCGTGAGTAAAGAATGTATTCGTCCTGTTATCGACATAGTATTGCGGATTGTTCGGACACAAAGGATCAAATGGATCCGTCACATTGTTCACATTGAATATCGATACAGGAGTGGTAGTGCCCGGCACCAACGCAATGTTCTTGAGACCCGTGATCCCCGGTCCTGATATGAAAAATGCAAATGCATCGTTGAAGTCGCACACAAAATCCGGAGTATACTCTTCCGAGCTAAATACATAATTGAAACGTATCGTGTCACCAACTGGCACAAAGTCGAACTCAAGCACGCACGCATCACGACCCAACGCAAGTGGCACACCAATGGCATTCGCAAGGTCTGCATCTCCGGGAAGATTCACCGTGTTGTCCGCATCAACCTGAAAGGCCTGCGTGGTTCCATTTCCATTCATCCCCGTGCTGGCAAAGCCACCAGTGAGAACCCGGCCGGATGATAATACCACTCCACTATCAATTGAAATATTGGTGCCGCCGATATTACGGAAGAATCCAGAAGACACAGAGCCACCTACAATTGTGGCATTACTCACGGTAACGCCTTCGCCGGCGATTTTCTGCGCGAGAAGGGTCGCATCAACACTTGTAGTAATTTGGAGTTGGGCATCCAGCCTTGCATTCAAAAATAGCAAGGCAATCCCCAATAGAGGTAGCAGTCGTTTCATTCGGTTAAAATTCGGCAGTCCAGAATATCTAAAGGTAAACAAAACGCCGAATTCACAGAAGCCAGTCTTCATAAAATTGCTGCCCACGCTGTTTTGGGTGACATTTCTCACTGCCTTATCTTTGGCGCCTCAAAAAAGTTCATTGCAGGTTTCGGGTCCAATCACAACATGAAGGTCTATCGACCTGGAAGCCAGCATTTAAACCTAAAAAATTACAATGGCAACAACTGCAGACATAAGCCGTGGATTGATCATTAACCTCGATGGCAGCCTCTACTCAGTGGTGGAATTTGGTGAGAATAAAACAGCCAGGGCAGCCGCAAAGGTTTGGGCGAAACTCAAAGGAGTTGACAACAACCGCTCCATCGAAAAAACATGGAACTCCGGCGATACCATTCACCCTGTACGCGTTGAAAAGAGAACTTACCAATTCCTGTACAAGGATGATACGGGCTACAACTTCATGGATACCGACACCTTCGAACAGGTTGCACTGCAGGAATC
>CBINHQ010000350.1:0-3237 GCA_966250475.1 uncultured Chitinophagaceae bacterium | reverse complement strand
CCTATCCCTGCATTTGTTGCATTATGATGGATTTTTCTACCAATATGACGTCCCTAGCGGGACTCAAGCTTACTCCGATTCTGTCTCGTTTTCTTCGCCTTCGTTTTCCTTTAGGATGCTCTTTAATTCAGAGATCTTCCATTCGACAATATTGATACCATCTCGCAATACCGCCTTTGCTTCTTCTGGGCGATCAAGAATGTTAGTTAGATAAAATGCAAGAGATTCGTATGCCCCGATGTCTAAAGGGTGGATATCGAGGAGCGATTTATAAATTTCCTTGAGTTGTTCAAGACTAACTTGTTCGAAATTTTCCTTCCGGTCCAGAAGTTGGCAATAATCAGCGATCTTTTCTGCAACAGCAGAGTTGACAAATAACCAATCTTCTTTTGCTTTGGTAAAGTACTCCAGTATTAGAGCGTCATTGTATTCTTCTCCAATATTATGATTCAAACAATCAATTACCTTTTGCTGGTACTCCAAAACCTGATTTATCAAGTGACTCAATGTAAATTCTTTTCTCATTAATCTATTTAGTTTTTTCCTGCCATTTATGAATGCTACCGAAATAGGTTAATTTTTCACTACTTGAGAAGATTGGAAATATCATATTCCTTCAACCCATACATTGATCCGCATTCAAAATAAAGGTGGTCACCTTTACTAAATTGAAAACTCGTCCTCACACGAGCTGTTTTCAGGTCTATAAATGTTTCATTACTTCGAACCCTTATTTCATTAAAAACATCGGCAATAATATTTACTTCCATTATCGTATTATTACCGGGCTTTCCTGTAAACACACGGAATACATTTGTCCCTATGGTGTCGTTTCCATCAAGTGTGGGATAAATATAGACTTCCAGAAACAATTTTTTATTAGCAGTATCAATAAGTATTGTTTTGAACACAATTGGAAAATTCATGCAATCTAAATTCCAACCACATCCAAAATAGCTTCCTTTGGCAGAGTCAAAATACACTGGAGTATTGGATTTTAGCAAGCTTTCAAAATAGGCTGCGTCAACTTTCTGTGCACTAGTTCTAGCCAGGCAAAAGGATAATATCAGTATGGAAGTGAACTTTTTCATGGCGATAATGCCCCACCTTCCGATTTTTCGAAATGGTTGAACATCTCGAGAATTTAGAATTTTGCTACGGTACAAAATGGAAAGACTCCACTCTCAAACAAAATATGAAAAAAATACCTGAATACTAATTCGGATACCTTGTAGAATTGAAATTAGTCTGGCCTTAACATCACCCCTCCCCAAACTCTACCAACCTCTCAAACACCTTCTCATACTCCCTGTTCTGCTTTGCAAGCTCGGCCTCCAGCTTCTTGTATGCAGATTCCGCCTGGAGGAATTTTTCCTTATCACTGTAAACCTCCGGGGAGGCGAGTGATTGCTCATGTTGCGCCAATTCGGTCTTCAAAGCAGAGATTCTTTCCTCGAGCTGCTGAAACTGCTTCTGCAAACGCTGAATCTCTTTCTTCTGCTCCTTATTGATAGGAGCGTGTGTTTTTTTTGCATTATTCTCTGGAGACACAGGTTTCGATGGTGCAGCCGCCTTTTCCTGAGGCTTCACATTTTCAGTCTCCTTTGCTTTCGTTGCCTGCTTCGCCATGCGCTCCTTCCATTGCACCCATTCCTCATAGCCGCCTTTAAATTCCTTAACCTGGTGGTCGACAATTTCCCAGATCTTGTTCGCCGTCTTTGAAATGAAATAACGGTCGTGGCTCACGAGTATTAAGCTTCCCGCATATTTGTTCAATGCCTCGATCAGCAAATCACAACTATGCATGTCCAGGTGGTTGGTGGGCTCATCGAGCATGAGGAAGTTTGCCTTGCTCACCATCGTCTTCGCCAACGCCACCCTTGCCTTCTCACCTCCACTCAGCACGCGGATCTTCTTATCGGTATCATCACCGCTAAAGAGGAAACACCCCATCAGCGTACGCAACTCCAGGTCATTCATCTGGCTTCCACATTCCTTCATCTCGTCGAGTATGGTGTTGTTGATGTTGAGTGCCTCCAATTGATGCTGCGCATAGAAACTTTCCTCAACATTATGTCCCCATTTTCGTTCGCCTTCATAACTCTCCGCGCCCGCAATTATTCGCAGCAAGGTTGACTTACCCTTTCCGTTCGCTCCGATCAGTGCGATCTTGTCGCCGCGTTCTATCTCAGCCTCCGCATCTTCGAGTATCACATTATCACCAAAACGCTTGGTTAGGTTCTTCAATTCAACCAGGACGCGCCCCGGTGTCTTATCAACTCTGAAGTTGATGCGTATGTTCGGGCGTTCGAGGTTTACGTCTTCGATTCTCTCGAGCTTATCCAGTCTTTTCTGAATGCTTTGCGCCTGCGCGGCCTTGCTGGCTTTTGCCTTGAATCGCTCTACGAAGCGTTCCTGTTGCCTGATGTAATCCTGCTGGTTTTCGTATGCCTTCTGCTGAAGGTCGATGCGTATTGCCTTTTCCTTTTCGTAGAAATCGTAGTTGCCATTGTAGATGTGCAACTGCTGCTGGTACACCTCCACGATCTTCGTCACCATCCTGTTAAGGAAATATTTATCGTGGCTCACTATCACCACCGAACCCTGATAGTGCTGAAGGTATTTCTCCAGCCATTCTATTGAAGGAAGGTCAAGGTGGTTAGTGGGCTCATCGAGCAGGAGGAGATCGGGTTGCTGCAGTATCATCTTCGCGAGCAACACGCGCATTCTCCATCCTCCGGAGAATTCCTTGTAAGGACGGTCGAGGTCCGTATTCTGAAATCCCAATCCCTGCAATACTTCACCCGTGCGATGGTGAATGGTATAACCATCGAGAGTATCCATCTCATGCAGCCTGTCGCTGTATTCGTGCAACACCTTTTCGTCTCCCGTCTTTTCAAGTTCCGCACCCAGTAGTTCGATTTCCTTCTCGAGTTGCAACACTCTTTCAAATGCGCCGAGCGCCACCTGTAAAATCGAATCATGCGTGTCGAAGCTAAGCAGGTCCTGGTGCAGGTAGCCAATGGAAGTGCTCCTGCTGCGTTCAACCGATCCGGCTGAAGGCTGATATTCTCCCACCAGCAGTTTCAGTATGGTTGATTTACCCGTTCCATTGTACCCGATTAAACCAATTCGTTCGCCGGGCTGAATATGCCAGGTGGCATCCTCGATAATGGTACGGGCGCCGAATTCAAACGTCACATTCTGTAAACCTGCTAGCATGGCTGTTTTATTTTT
>CBINHQ010000349.1:0-3239 GCA_966250475.1 uncultured Chitinophagaceae bacterium | reverse complement strand
ATTTGTTATGATTGCTTATGATTTACGCTGTTAGGCTCCAATCATAATTAATCATAACTCATCATAACAAATCTGCGGCCCTTGGTCCATGAATAAAAGAGATCAAAGCAAAAAAGCATCTAAACTTTTAATTGTCAAAATTCCTCAATCTCCAGAATAATTCGTCGGGGAAAATGCTCCACTCCCCCGGTTTTTTCCCCGGCTCACCGTCGGCAAAGAACGGGCAGCTCTCGTTTTTGTTAACCAACCCAAATCGCAGGCAGGCCACCAGCGGGTGTTCACGGCAAATCGGGGGCGTAAACCCTATCTTTGCGGCATGATCGATACCATGAAGTCCACGGTTCATAATTTCAACGCCGGGCCTTCCATTTTGCCAAAGAGTGTATTCGAGGAGGCCTCAAGGGCTCTGCTCGACTACAACGGCACGGGTCTCTCGATTCTGGAGATCGGGCACCGCACCCCACTCTTCCAAAGCGTAATGGATGAGGCCATCTCGCTGTTGAAGGAGTTGATGCATCTCGACAATGACCACGAGGTTCTCTTTCTTCACGGCGGCGCATCGACTCAGTTCATGCAGGTACCGATGAACCTCCTCAACAAAAATGATATCGCCGCATATACCGATACAGGCATCTGGGCAGTGAAAGCGATAAAGGAAGCAAGACTGTTCGGCTACGTGGAAACGGTTTGCAGCTCGAAAGATAAGAACTACACATACCTGCCCAAAGACTTTCACGTTCCACCAACGGCAGCATACCTGCATCTCACTTCTAACAATACCATATATGGTACCCAATGGCAGGACCTTGAAATGTTTACCAGGTTCAGAGTTCCGCTGGTTGCCGACATGAGCAGCGACATTCTCAGCCGCGAGATCGATTTCAATAAATTCGACCTCATCTATGCCGGCGCGCAGAAGAACATCGGCGCTGCGGGAGTGAATGTAGTTGTGGTGAACAAGAGTATTCTCGGCAAGGTTGCCAATCCATTGCCCACGATGATGGACTTCCGCAATCACATCGAAAGCGGATCGATGCTTAATACTCCGCCCGTATTTGCAGTGTATGTATGCATGCTCACTCTACGCTGGTTGAAAGAGGCAGGCGGAGTTGCTTCCATCGCAAAGGTGAACAAGCAGAAGGCTGATTTATTTTACGAGACTCTCGACAACCTTCCTGTATTCCGCGGCACAGTGGCCAAAGAAGACAGGAGCCAGATGAATGCCACATTCGTGATGGATGATCCCACATTGGAAAAAGAATTCCTCAACCGTTGCAAGGATGAAGGAATGGTGGGTGTAAAAGGGCACAGAACCGTTGGCGGATTCAGGGTTTCAATGTACAATGCCCTGCCGCTGGAGAGTGTGAAGGCTCTCACCGACATGATGAAGGATTTTGCTAATAAAAAAGGATAAAGAATGGCTATTATTTCTCCCTTTCGCGCACTCAGGCCTCAACCGGAACACGCGGAAAGGCTCGCATCGAAACCCTATGACGTACTCAACAGCGCCGAAGCCCGCGAAGTGGCGAAGGACAACGAGATTTCTTTTCTTCACATCACCAAGTCAGAGATTGACCTGCCCGAGGATATAGACATCCACACCGATGAAGTTTATGCAAAGGCAAAAGAGAATCTCGATAAGCTCATTAGCGATGGCATACTGATTCGCGAAGAAACTCCGCTCTATTACATCTATCAACTCATAATGGATGGCCGCAGCCAGACAGGACTGGTCTGCACCTCCGCCATCAGCGATTATTTCAACGATAAGATCAAGAAGCACGAATTCACCCGCCCAGAGAAAGAGCAGGACAGGATCAATCACATCAAGACCACGCGTGCGCAAACCGGAAATGTGTTCCTCGCATACAGAGACGTTGCTGAGATGAACACACTCATCGCAAACTGGAAGAAGTCCAATGCTCCTCTGTACGATTTCATGGCGGATGATGGAATTCATCATACTGTTTGGGCAGTGACAAATCCTGGTACAGTAGCATCAATTACAAAGATCTTTGCTGAGAAGGTTCCTGCCACTTACATCGCCGACGGCCACCACCGCGCGGCATCAGCAGCGAAGGTGAGCGCTCTCCTTCCTGAAAGCGAAGAGGCGAAGTACTTCCTCACCACCATCTTCCCAGCAAGTGAATTGAAGATCCTCGATTACAACCGCGTCGTGACCGACCTGAATGGATTGAGCAATGAAGAATTCATCAGCAAACTTTCGAAAAACTTTGACATACAAAAAAGTGCCGAAGCCGTAAGACCCTCTAAATTGCATGAGTTCGGCATGTATTTGGATAGCCAGTGGTACGTTTTGAACGCGAAGGATGGAAGCTATGCCAATGACCCCATCGGCGTGCTGGATGTGACAGTTCTTTCAAACCATATTCTTGATGCCGCATTGGGAATAAAGGATCAACGTACAGATCCCCGGGTTGACTTCGTTGGCGGAATCCGCGGATTGAAAGAATTAGAAAAGCGCGTTGACAGCGGATCGATGAAGGTTGCGTTCAGCCTGTATCCAGTGAGCATTGGTCAACTCTTCGATATCGCAGACAGCGGCAATGTAATGCCACCTAAGAGCACATGGTTCGAACCTAAATTAAGAGATGGTTTGCTCACGCATCTGATCTAAACATTTTCTCGTCCTGAATATTAAAGCATCAATTATCTTTCATTAAACCGATATGAAAAGAATATTCTTCCTGCTTCTTGTCACTTCTTCATTCGCTGCAGTTGCACAACCAGGCGGCGAGTCGAAGCTTGAAACTGCACGTTCCTTCATGCGCAGCGGCGACTACGACAATGCAGTCATTGTGCTGAAGCGCGCACTCGAGGAAGACAAGAACAATCTCGAGTTGCAAAAGGAATTAGTGATGAGCTATTATCTCAAGCGCGACTACACCCAGGCGGTGAAGGGAGTTGAGGAGCTCATCGATCGAAAGGATGCTGACGAAGCGTGTTTCCAGATCGCCGGCAATGTGTACAAGGCTTTGGAACAGGTGAAGGAATGTGAGAAGATGTACAAGAAAGCTCTGAAGAAATTTCCGAAGAGTGGACCTCTCTACAGTGAATACGGCGAGTTACTCTGGGCAGCAAAGAATTTTTCTGCAATCGAACAATGGGAGAAAGGAATCCAGGTCGATCCATCCTTCAGCGGTAATTATTACAACGCAGCGAGATATTATTACTTCACGAAGGATAAAGTATGGAGCCTGATCTATGGAGAAATCTTC
>CBINHQ010000348.1:0-3272 GCA_966250475.1 uncultured Chitinophagaceae bacterium | reverse complement strand
CGGCCGAGACTGAAGGGCAGCGGAGTTCCACCCTTCCCTTCGATGCGCCGGAGATGTCGATCTCCATATGCTTATCGGAGGTGAGAAGAGATTCGGAAGTGATGCTGCACGCGCCTGAGGCTTCAAGCTCTTCGAAGTAGGGCGCCGTGACGTACGCCTTGATAGTGCGTGTGGGGTTTAAGTTGAAACCATTTCGTGTGCCAATGATAAGTTTGCCGCCATCCACCCTGGTCTCAATGTATTCCTGTAGATTATCTTCCGCTTCAATTGAAACGCTGTTGCTCGAGTCCATTCGCACGAAGAGGCTGATGGCGCCCCTCACTTCCACACTCCTGAAATCCGCTGTGGACCGTTGTTCCTTCTCCATTTTGCCGTTTCCGCGGACGCGTTCCCCATTGAGGTGGCGGCAGGAAGCCAGGCAAAAGAAGGCGAGCAGGATTGGAAGGATGGCATGCTTCATGGTGATAGTTTATTTGCAAATTAGCTAAATAGTTCATTAGTTAATTCTCTTATTTACCTTCGCAGGATTATGACAGAGAAGATCATCATCATAGATTTTGGATCGCAATATACCCAGTTGATAGCCAGGGCAGTCAGGGAAGCAAATGTGTATTGTGAGATCGTTCCCTTCAGCAAGAAAATAGAAATGGAACCTGGGTTAAAAGGGATAATACTCTCGGGTTCGCCGTTCTCAGTTAACGATCCGAACGCACCGCAGGTTGGCATTAAAGAATTCATTCATGATGTGCCGGTGCTTGGCATATGCTACGGCGCTCAGTTGACCGCAAGCCAGTTTGGAGGAAGAGTGGAGAAGAGCAACAAGCGCGAATATGGCCGGGCGGTTCTGCAAGTGGAGAAGGAAGATGTGTTGCTTAGGGAAGTGGAGAAAGAGAGTCATGTGTGGATGAGTCACGCCGATACGATTCTCGAATTGCCCACAGGATTCGAGGTGCTGGCAACAACAGATTCCATTCCCATCGCCGCTTTCAGGATGGGAAGAGAAAATGGATACAAACCACTTTATGGATTGCAGTTTCATCCCGAGGTCTATCACTCGGTGGAAGGAAAGAAGATACTGAAGAATTTTCTCGTCAATACTTGTGGATGCTCTCAGGACTGGACCCCGGCACACTTCGTCTCCGATGTGGTGAAGGAGTTGAAGGAAAGAATCGGCGACAGGAAGGTGATCATGGCACTCAGCGGTGGAGTCGATTCTACG
Source organism: uncultured Chitinophagaceae bacterium (assembly GCA_966250475.1). GTDB lineage: Bacteria > Bacteroidota > Bacteroidia > Chitinophagales > Chitinophagaceae > CBINHQ01. The sequence goes on along the minus strand of CBINHQ010000348.1, from coordinate 2,053 downwards.
GTTGCTGCAACACTGATTCATCGTGCCGTAGGCGACCAGTTGCTCGGGATCTTCGTCGACAATGGAGTGCTGCGCAAGAATGAATTCAACGAAGTACTGATTGCATATGCAAAACTTGGATTGAATGTGGAAGGAATTGATGCGAAGGAAAGATTCTATTCTGCCCTCGCTGGCAAGACCGATCCCGAAGAAAAAAGGAAGGCGATTGGAAGTTTGTTCATCGACATCTTCCAGGAAGAGGCGGCTAAGATAGAAGGCATTGAAATGTTGGGTCAGGGAACGATCTATCCCGATGTGATCGAAAGCGTTTCCGTGCACGGTCCATCAGTTACGATAAAATCACACCACAATGTAGGAGGCCTGCCGGATCACCTTCATCTTGAACTGGTGGAACCTCTTCGCTCTCTCTTCAAAGATGAAGTGAGAAAGGTGGGAAGGGAACTCGGAATTCCCAATGAAATGTTAGAAAGGCATCCGTTTCCCGGACCGGGACTTGCAATTCGCATTCTGGGTGAAGTCACCGCGCAAAAGGTACAATTGTTGCAGGAGGCGGACCACCTGTATGTGAAGGCGTTGAAGGATCACAACCTGTATGCAACTGTTTGGCAGGCAGGATCAATCTTACTTCCGGTAAAGAGCGTGGGTGTGATGGGTGATGAGCGCACGTATGAATTTACTGTGGCGCTCAGGGCCGTGACGAGTGTGGATGGCATGACAGCCGACTGGGCGCATCTACCCTACGAGTTCCTGGCATATGTTTCAAATACGATCATCAACAATGTGCGCGGAATCAACAGGGTGGTGTACGATATCAGCTCTAAGCCGCCAAGCACCATCGAGTGGGAATAACGAAATGTTAATTCCCCTGATAAATTTTAACGTATGAAGAAATTTTTTCTGCCATTCCTCTTGTTGCTGACCTTTCTCCAATCCGGTGCACAGGAAGATTCGGTGATTACGGAGAAATACAGGATCGCGATTTTCGCACCTCTGTATCTCGACTCCGCATTCGATGCTACCAACGAATACAGGTACACGAAGAATACTTTTCCCAAGTTCATCAATCCTGGTTTAGAGTTTTACGAAGGTGCACAACTCGCATTGGATTCACTCGCGAAGGAAGGGGCAGAACTGGAAGTCTTCATTTACGATACAAGGTCTGCAACTGAAACAATCTTCGATCAATTGGAAAAACCCGAGATGCAAGAGGTGGACCTCATCATCGCGCATTGCTCAGGCAACGAGGTGAGGATGTTTGCAGATTTTGGGCAACGAAAAAAGATTCCGGTGATAAACACCACCATGCCACACGATGGAGGAGCGAGAGCGAATCCATACCTCGTGGTGCTGAATCCCACATTGAAGACGCAGATCGAAGGCATTTACAAATACGTTCAGCGCTATTATTCCATCAATCCCATCATTGTGTTCAGAAGAAAGGGTTCCACCGAGGATATGATCAAGAATCTCTTCGAAGAATACACTAAGCAAACGATGGCGGTTCCGCTCAGGATTCGGTATGTTGACCTTCCGCAGGGATTTACTACCGGACTCCTGAAGACTTATCTGGATACTGTACGCAGAACCGTGTGCATCGCGGGAAGTCTCGACCCTGCATTTGGAAAACAACTCATCACGCATCTCGCTTCGGTGAATGCTTCCCATCCTTCGATTGTCATCGGCATGCCCACATGGGATGGATCGATCGATTTCACTCGACCTGAGTTGAAGGGACTTGAAATTGTTTACAGTCATCCGTTTTACAACAGCAGGACAGATAAGGTGAGCGAGAAGATAGTGACACTATTCAATGAGAGACTTTACGCCCGACCAAGTGATATGGTGTTCCGAGGATTCCAGTCAACTTACAAATTCGCAAACCTTCTGCTCGAATATGGAAACGATCTTTCTTCGAACCTAGGCAACAAGAATGGCAATGTCTTCTTCGAGTTCGACATTCAGCCGGTGTTGAACAGGCAGACGATGGAACTGGAATATTTCGAAAACAAGAAACTCTATTTCCTGCATTGGACAGATGGCGAAGTTAAGCAGG
>CBINHQ010000347.1:0-3278 GCA_966250475.1 uncultured Chitinophagaceae bacterium | reverse complement strand
GTCTGGTCGACTACGACCAAATGGAAGCCACCGCGATGAAGGAGAAACCGAAGATGATCATCTGCGGTGCATCCGCTTACAGCCGCGACTGGGATTACAAACGAATTCGCGAGATCGCCGATCGCATTGGCGCTGTGGTGATGGCCGACATCGCGCATCCTGCCGGTCTCATTGCGAAAGGATTGTTGAACGATCCTTTCGATCATTGTCACATCATCACCTCCACCACGCACAAGACGCTTCGCGGACCAAGAGGTGGTATCATCATGCTTCGTCATGATTTCGAAAATCCCTGGGGCATCAAAGATCCTAAGGGCAAGACAAGAATGATGAGCCAGTTGCTCGACCTCGCCGTCTTCCCTGGCACACAAGGTGGTCCTCTTGAACACATCATCGCCGCCAAGGCAGTTGCGTTCGGTGAAATCCTCTCCGATGAATTCACCGGCTACGGAAAGCAAATCATCGCCAACGCACAGGCAATGGCGAAGGCATTCGTCGCTAAAGGTTACGACCTCATCAGCAACGGTACCGACAACCACCTCATGCTGATCGACCTTCGCAACAAGAACCTCACCGGCAAGAAGGCACAGGAAACGCTCGACAAAGCACACATCACTCTTAACAAAAACGCAGTTCCTTTCGATGATAAATCACCTTTTGTAACTTCAGGCATTCGTGTGGGCGTTCCCGCTATCACCACAAGAGGCATGAAGGAACAGGATATGGAAACCATCGTAGCCATGGTTGACAAAGTGCTGATGAATCCCGATGACGAGAAGACCATCGAGGCGGTAAGATCAGACGTGAAAGAACTGATGAAAAAATTTCCGCTTTATCCTGAACTTTGATTGATAACAAAAACGACAACTAAACAACTATGATACAGCGTAAGCAATCCCTCTGGTTATTATTGTCTGCAGTATGTGCATTCCTCAGTTTTCAATTCCCCTACTTCAAAGGAGAAATGAAAAATGGAATTCAAGCTGAACTGGATGGCGGAAGCTCGCTGTTTCTTCTCCTCACCACAGGCGCTTGCTTGTTGATTGCAGTGATCACAATCTTTCTCTTCAAAGACAGAAAGCTTCAATTAAAACTCACATTCGCCGGCATGCTACTTTCTATCATTCTACTCGTGTTGTACATTGTAGAGATTGGAAATTATGTGAAAGGCACTCTCGCACTCACTTGTCTTTTTGTATTCGGAATCATCGCTGGTTTCATTCTTGCAGCACGAGGAATTCGCAAGGATGAAAAACTCGTGAAGAGCCTCGACAAACTGAGATGATTCTTCATAGTAGCTAATTTTCTAATTGGATAATTAGTTATTGAATAAGTGTTTCCCCCTGATTATTGATCTGGATTAAAGTTTTCGAATTATTCAATATAATTTCGAATTAATCCAATAATCTTATGAGAGCGCTGATTCTCTTCATTGCATCATTTGCAATATTTTTTAATACCTACTCTTACTCGCAAACAGGAAGCGGGACTTCACTTACATGGATGAAAGGCGACAACACCATCAATCAGGCTGGTGTGTATGGTACGCGTAATGTTGCCGACATTCAAAACAAACCCGGAGCAAGGGACTACTCAGCTACATGGACCGATGCCAACGGATATCTCTGGATGTTTGGAGGATATGGTTACGATTTAAGTGTGCAAGGATACCTCAACGATCTCTGGCGCTTCGATCCCAACACTAACCAATGGACGTGGAAGCGCGGCAACAACACTATCAACAAATACGGCATCTACGGAACGAAAGGCGTAGCCGCTCCTAATAACCAACCCGGATCTCTTTATGCATCCATGAGCTGGACCGACAAGAATGGAAACCTCTGGCTCTTCGGAGGGTTCGGTTATTCATCTGCAGACTTCGGATTTCTCAACGACCTCTGGAAGTTTGATCCTTCAACGGGCAACTGGACATGGGTGAATGGAAGCAATGCTGCAGGTGTGAAAGCAGTATACGGAACAAAAGGAGTTGCGGCTCCCACCAATCGTCCCGGTTCAAGATACGGCGGACTCACATGGATTGACCAGGATGGAAATCTCTGGCTCTTCGGTGGATACGGTAATGATGGTTCTTCAACGGGCATTCTCAACGATCTCTGGAAATACAACATTACAACAAACACGTGGACCTGGATGAAAGGCAACAACGCGATTGGCAAGCCCGGCATCTACGGTACACAAGGAGTAACGGCAGAAAACAATCAGCCCGGCGCGAGATACCTTAGCAATGTGTGGACAGATAAGTCTGGCAACTTCTGGCTCTTCGGTGGCTACGGATTCGACCAGTCAAAGCAAGGCATACTGAATGATCTCTGGAAATTCGATCCGCGCACAAACAACTGGACGTGGATGAAAGGAGACAAGATCTCCGATCAAAAAGCAGAATACGGCAAGCAGGAAATTCCAAACACGCTCAACAGGCCCGGCGCACGTTACGTGAGTGTATCATGGTCAGATGTAACCGGCGATCTCTGGCTCTTCGGCGGCTATGGTTATGATGAAGTGAACTCTGGCTATCTGAACGACCTTTGGAAATTCGACATCGCCACTTCAACCTGGACATGGATGAAGGGTGATACACTCGTGGATCAGGTTGCAGTGTACGGCACGCAAGGTGTACCCGCGCACACGAACAAATCAGGTTCACGCAACAGCTGCATCTCCTGGACCGACAACAGCGGCAACCTTTGGATGTTTGGAGGATACGGCTTCGACCAAACTACTTCGGGCGTATTGAACGACCTCTGGAGAATCACCGAGCTTCACATTCTGCCTTTGCAATTACTTTCCTTTGATGGCTCATTGTCCGGCAATGCAACTCATCTCACTTGGCGCACAGGAACGGAAGAAGGAAGGGTACAGTTCAATGTACAGAGAAGCTTCGATGGAGTTGAATTCACAACTGTTGGTGTTGTAGATGGAAAGATGGGAACCCTGAACGATTACGCCCACACCGACCAACTCATTGCAAATCCTTCACGAGTTTATTACAGGCTTGAGATGATTCTTGCGAATGGAGAGATCAATTACAGCAGAATAATCAGATTAGGTTCGACAGGAAGTACAATTAAGCTTTCACTCTATCCAAATCCTGCAAAAGAATCGTTGATGCTTTCATTCAAATCCGAAAAGAATTCCAAAGCAGAAATAAGAATCCTCGACTCAAGAGGCGCAACGGTGAGGAGATCATCCCACAACGTCAACCCCGGCAATTCAAGCATCATGCTTAATACCCAAAACTTGCCATCAGGAGTTTACTA
>CBINHQ010000346.1:0-3280 GCA_966250475.1 uncultured Chitinophagaceae bacterium | reverse complement strand
GCCTGAAAGGACTCAGCAGCCAGTGGACATCTGCGGGAACGAGAAGGATCGCATATTTCTCGGGGCTGGCTCCGGGTGAATACACTTTCGAAGTGAGAGCGGAACGTTACGGCACCAAATCGGAAACGGTTTCGATGAGCTTCACCATCAAGCCACAATTCTTTCAGACAATCTGGTTTAAGATACTGATCACGCTTGCGCTGATTCTGCTTGCCGCGAGAATTTTCTGGTCGATTCGAAACATGGCGAGAAGGAAATTGCAGGAACAGCAACGCATCACGATGGCGCAGATCAATGGCCAGGAGAGAGAACGTCAACTGATAAGCGCAGAGTTGCACGATAGCATCAATCAGCAATTGAGCACGGCAAGGATGTATCTCGATGTGGCTTCGACTTCGGATGAAAAACTCAGGCTGGAATTGATCGACAAGAGTAAGGATGTGTTGAAGCATACGATTAGCGAGATAAGCGCGCTTTGCCATTCACTAACTCCTCCGAGCCTTAAGGACATAGGCCTGCTGGAGGCGATAGATGAATTGCTGGATGCGTACAGGGCGATGGGAAGATTTAAGATACATACGGATTTCAGGATCGATGCGGAGAGTATCGAGGAGGAATTACAGTTTACGTTGTTCCGCATCACACAGGAGCAGATGAATAATATTGCGCAGCATGCGGAGGCATCGAATGTGTGGATTGAATATTACATGGAGAGCGATGGGATACATGTTAGCATAAGGGATGATGGAAAGGGATTTGATCCGAGGACGGTGACGTATGGAATGGGGTTTGAGAATATAAGGAATCGATTGAGCCTCTTCGAGGGAAGGCTGGATATAAAGACGGCGCCGGGGAAGGGGTGTGGGTTGGAGGTGTTTATTCCGAGAGGTTGATCTTGGTTAGTTGATTGTGTGCATAGGCCACGGAGTAATTTTTGGGGACACGGGATTTGATCATAATAAATCATAAGCAATCATAACAAATCCGCGGCCAATGGTCCTGACGACACGGCGATTAGTGGGGACACGGATTTAGACGGATTTTACGGATGCACACGGATTGGACGCCTGCGGCGTTGGGGACACTGATTTAATCATAAAAAATCATAAGCAATCATATCAAATCCGTGTGCCATGGTCCTGCACCCACGGACCTAACTCTCAAATAATCCGCTTCGAACCGAAGTCCCTCATCTCTCATCCCTTCTGATACGTTATCCTAAAAATCGTCCCCTTCGCATCATCCGACACATACAACGAACCATCGGGTCCTTGTGCAAGTCCGCAGGGACGATAAGTCGCCTCTCCTGGCGAGTCAACCTTTTCCTTGCCCGCAAAATTATCCGCAAACACCTCCCACCCTGCTATCGGCTTGCCATTTTTCATTGGAACGAAAGCAACGTAGTATCCTTCCTGCTCAAGCGGCGAACGATTCCACGAACCATGAAATGCAATGAACGCTCCGTTCTTGTATCGCTCGGGGAACATATTGCCAGTGTAGAATAACAATGCATTCGGAGCGATGTGTGCAGGAAATGCCATCAGTGGATCGATCGCATTTTCTCCTCCTGTCTTTCTTCCATCGCCTCCGTATTCGGGCGAGAGTATTTTCTTCTTCTGATTCTGATCGTAATAAATGTAAGGCCAGCCGCAATCATCCCCTTCGTTGATTGCATACATCGTTTCGGCGGGAAGATCGGCGCTCATTTTTTCATCATACAAATTTGGAAAGAACTGCGAGAGCTGATCGCGGCCATGCTGAGTCACGTACAACTGGTTCACTTCGGGATTCCAGTCGAGGCCAACCACATTCCTGAGACCCGTGGCATAACGAGTGCCATCGCCGTAAGTCTGCCCGGTCTTATCAGCCTTAAACTTCCAGATGCCAGCTGCGGAATCGAGAATGGGACATGGCTGCATGCCGAGAGATCCTACACTGCGGTCAACTTCCTGGCAGGCGTTTGAGTATGCGCCGATGTTTACATATACATTTCCATCGTTGTCGAGTGTGATTGATTTTGAATTATGCTGACGCCGGTTGATGAGTCCGCTGACGATCATCTCCGGAGAAGAAGGATCGATCACGCGTCCGATAGAGTCGAGCTTGTATCGGTAAACATTATCGTTGGAAGAAGCGTAGAGGTAGCGATCCTTGATGTAGATGCCGGTTCCTCCGTAATCACCGAAGCCGGATTGCTCATCGGCCTTGCCATCGCCATTGGTGTCGCGAAGAAAAATTATTCCAGCGCCATCTTTCAGTCCGCCGAGTTTCGCGTACACATCGCCCTGTTCATTTACTGCGATGTGTCTCGCACGGGTAATTCCTTCCGCATAAATTGTACTCGTGAACCCGTTGGGCAACACCAGTCCCGTAGCCGAATCCATATACGAGACTTTCTCCACCGTTACCTCTTGTTCGCCCGCCGTGCCGAGGCAGGATGATATTGCGAGACTAGTAAGACAAACGATGAAGGCAAACGAATAACGCCGATTGGTCGATAGCATGGTATAAATGTTTCGGGTTAGAGAAAATCCTGTGAGGGAGAACAAGGACAAATTACAAAAATTCATCCTGAATCGACTAACCCGAAACCATTTAAAAGCGTTGATGGATTACCAGTCTGATTTATCCTTGATCACCTGGCCATCCGCCGAATACATCACTTTCGTATCGGGATTGCCGTCCAGCTTCACGAGGTAAACAGTCTTTCCATCCTTTTCAACTCTGTAAGCATCGTCGATAGTCCTGCCGGAGTATCCTGATTTTACTGCATCGGTAATGGCCTGGGGAAGTTCCGACTTGCGGATTTCCACACCGGAGGAAACCAGTTTACCAGACTGATCGTAAGTCGCGAACTGATCGTTATCGCCCACTTCGAAATGCACTTTGTACTTGCCGTCCTTCATCTTCCAATCTATGTCCTTTGCATTGGCATAGGCAGAGTTGAAGGCAGTCTTAACCGCGGCGGGCACATCTGCATCCTTCACTTTTTGTTGAGCGTTCAGTCCAAAAACTAGTCCGGTGGCCAGGCAGAGAGCAAAGATTTTCTTTTTCATACACTATACTTTTTCCCTAGCCAATCAAAAAAAAGGCCACGAAGGGGTGGTGAGGGGGGAAGTTTGGCACATTGAGTAGTTGACCGTGGACCGTTGACCGTTGACCGTTGGGCGATGAGGGATGAGAGATGAGAGACGAGGGATGAGGGCCTTCGGTTCGAAATGAATTTGTTTCTTCCCAGAACAAAAATATGTATAATGGATTATGGGTTATTATTTTGAAT
>CBINHQ010000345.1:0-3286 GCA_966250475.1 uncultured Chitinophagaceae bacterium | reverse complement strand
ATCATCGACATCGCAGAACCGCAGGTTGGCTGAGTTGGATGTTTATTCTAATTAGTTAATTAGCTAATTAGTTAATTAGGTCAGGGGGCCCCTGCGGTGCTCGCCTACCGCGCAAGGCTTAATGCTGAGGGCGCAGAGGGGCGGAGGAGGTTGGTTAAAATTGAAGGTTGAAACGAATTTTATATTGAAAGATGAAAAGGACAGTCTTTGTAATAGCATTCTTATTCTTCACGGGAACACTGGGAGCGCAATCGTTATCTAAGAGCCTCGTGTTTGATGAGAGAGTGTATAATTTCGGAGCTATCCTCGAGGAAAAAGGAAAGGTGTCGCATACGTTCACATTCACTAACACAGGAAGCAGCAGCGTAGAAATAAGTGATGTGAACAGCGCCTGCGGTTGTATCGGAAATGTAGTGACGAAAGGACCGGTGAAGCCTGGTGGGAAGGGATCGATCAAGATTACATTCGATCCTGCATACAAATCAGGATTCTTTTCGAAGGAGATCGTAGTATTGAGCAACAACAACACCGAGTACAACCGCATCTGGGTGGAAGGAACGATCACGCCCGCGCAACACCCGATATCGGATCATTATCCATATGACTTTGGCAACGGTCTCCACATGCGGTTAAAGGTACTCGCCTATGGTTATATGAATCCTGGTGAGACGAAGGAGTTGGAATTGCACTACGCTAACGATACCGACAAAGAAATGGACCTCCGCCTTGTGCCGAATGCTCATGCTGAAAGGGTTAAGTTTACTGCAAAGAACAAATTGGATCCGAAGGAGCGTGGTGTGATGAAGGTGATGTTCACCATGCCGCAGAACGCGGGCGACGAAGTGATTGTGCCGGTGGATGTGTTCGTGAACGGAAAAAAATTAAGGCACTCGCTTGCGCTGAGAATAATTCACGCGAGGAAGCTAAACAGAATAACACCAAAACCGGTCAGGTGATATTCGAATGATTGAAACGAAAATGGGCTAGTAATTACCGATATATTTTAGCAGGCAGTTTCATAATTAAGCAGTCGGAGTAAGCATCTGCAGGTAATACTGTCAGGTGCTTCTCTTTTAAAAACTGATCCTTGATGAAGAGATTTCTGAACCATTCCATACGCCTCGCAATTGCTGCAATGATTGCAATTGTCTTCTCTTGCCAATCACATGCGCAGATATTCTCGAAGAATAACTTCGTGGCCATTGAGCCAACCGATTCGCACAGCGACATCATCAGAAAGGCAGCGAACGTAACTCCTTCACCGCGACAATTGGAATGGCAGGAACTCGAAGTAACAGGATTCATACACTTTGGCATTAACACCTTCACAGGCCGGGAGTGGGGAGATGGCAGCGAGAATCCAAAGGACTTCAATCCAACTGAACTGAATGCGAGGCAATGGGCGAGGATATTCAAGGAAGCGGGGATTCGCCAGTTAATTCTTACGGCAAAGCATCACGATGGATTTTGCCTCTGGCCTTCTGCATACACCGAACACTCTGTGAAGAATTCGCCATGGAAGGAGGGAAAGGGCGATGTGGTTCGCGAAGTTGCCGAGGCTTGTAGAGAGGCAGGAATTGGCTTCGGTGTCTATCTCTCTCCCTGGGATCGCAACTCACCATTCTTTGGAGATTCCGCGAAGTACAATGATTATTTCATAAACCAGCTCACTGAACTCCTCATGAATTATGGAGAGATAAAGGAAGTCTGGTTCGATGGCGCCAATGGCGAAGGCCCGAATGGAAAGAAGCAGGTTTACGATTTCAATCGCTGGTATGCGCACATCAGGAAATTGCAACCGAATGCTGTTATTGCTGTAATGGGCCCTGATGTGAGATGGGTGGGAACCGAATCAGGCTATGGACGCGAGACGGAATGGAGCGTGTTGCCGGGCGATGCGATGCTGCAGGAACGCATTGCAGAGAATTCGCAGAAGGAGCAAGGCTTTGCACCACTCAACCTGATGGAGGAGGACCTTGGCAGTCGCGGGAAGATATCCAAAGCAAAGAGTCTCGTGTGGTATCCTGCGGAGACCGATGTTTCCATTCGACCGGGATGGTTCTACCATCCCGAAGAAGATGAAAAGGTCAAGTCGCCACAGGAATTGCTCAAGATATACAACAGTTCTGTGGGTAGGAACGGCGTGCTCCTGCTCAACATTCCTCCTGACAAGCGTGGACTGATACATGAGAAGGATGAATGGGCTTTGAAGAACTGGAAACGCTTGCGCGATGAGACATTCTCTAACAATTTTCTTAAAGGCTCGAAGATCATAAGTTCGAATGGCAGAAATGCAAAACGAATGCTCGACGGCAAAACACTTACTTTCTGGACAACCAAGAACGGAGATACCTCGGCAGTGATCGAATTCAAAATGAAGTCACCGCAGAGTTTCGACATCTTGCAATTACAGGAGAACATTCGTGTGGGACAAAGAATCGAAAGGTTCAGAGCCGAGTACTTGGATGGCGGCGAATGGAAATTGCTCATCAGCGGTACCACGGTTGGCTACAAGAGGATCTTGAAATTTGACCCAGTTACTGCTGATAGGATCAGGATCATCATCGAATCATCACGTTTGAATCCGACGCTTGCAGAAGTCGGACTGTTTCGCGAAGCAAAATAAAATTTATTCAAAGCTTTTACTCAAAACCCAGGCATGAAAAGAAACTACAGGAATTGGATTTTCATTTTATCATTACTCGCATTCTCGATTTGCAGCAATGCGTTTGCACAAGGCACGAGTCAGTTACCGCTCATTCCATACCCGATGAGCGTGGTGCCGGGAGAAGGTAGTTTCCCGGTTAACAGCAATACTTCCATTCGTGTTTTCGATTCGCAATTCCAGGGTGAAGCGGAATTGCTGAACGCAATGCTTGAGCCATGGATGGGAAAATCACTTTTGAAAAATGAATCTTCGGAGGAAAACTCCATCAACCTTCGTTACGATCATTCCATTAAGCATGAGGAAGGCTACAAGCTCGTGATCTCCGGTTCCGGCATCTCACTTTATTCTTCCACACCCGCAGGCATGTTTCGCGGAATCCAAACCATCAGGCAACTGCTTCCTGCGACGATAGAAAAGGTTTCCGCTTCCACTGGAGAATCAATCTCATTACCACGGCTTACCATCAATGATGAACCACGATACGAATGGCGCGGTACTCACCTCGATGTGTCGCGGCATTTCTTCTCGACTGAGTATCTCAAAAAGTTAATCGATCTCCTTGCACTCTATAAGATGAACAAGCTTCACCTTCATCTCACAGACGATCAGGGCTGGAGG
>CBINHQ010000344.1:0-3288 GCA_966250475.1 uncultured Chitinophagaceae bacterium | reverse complement strand
AACTCACGCTTTTTTCCTCACTATCTCCACGTGAAAAGCCCGTGGATAATTGATCATTCACTCATAGTTTCATCTTTCCAAATGAGGCCGATTCTTGAGCCAGATTCTTGAAGAGGAATGGCAATCGAACTTTATAATGTTTCTATCCCGTTTGAGATATCCGAAATACTTATACTCTGGTAGTAGCATCTTTCCGCCTACGATTTCTTGAGGAAATTAAGCCATTTTTGACCCAAGAAACTCATAACTCATAACCCATAATTCATAACTGAAAAGCTAGATCCTTTGGCCTCGAAGTCCCTCATCTCTCATCATCATTACTAATTACCTACTTTTGGCAAAACACACAAACCTTGCGCACACTCATCATCCTCTCAATCGTTGCAAGTCTGCTTGCCTTTGAACAACCAGGCTGCAACGCAGACTCGAAGCAGGAGCCGAAAGAATCGAAGGAGACTGAAAAGATTCTTACCGGCGCTGATCAGACGGAAAAATACATTCCCTACTTACAAGGCAAAAGAGTTGCAATCCTGGGTAATCCAACCTCGGTGATTGGAACCACGCATCTGGTGGATACACTTCGTTCGCTTGGGGTCAACATCGTGAAGATATTCGGACCCGAGCATGGATTTCGAGGGAATGCAAGCGCGGGGGTCCACGTGGCTGACGAGATTGATTCCGCAACCGGCATTCCGGTGATCTCTCTCTACGGACCCAAGCGCAAACCGAGCAAGGAAGATATGCAGGATGTGGATGTATTCATTTACGACATCCAGGACGTCGGCTGCAGGTTCTATACAAACATAAACGTACTCGCGCGAATGATGGAAACCTGCGCTGAGTATGATAAGGAAATGCTGATTCTGGACCGACCAAATCCGAATGGATATCTAATCGATGGGCCTGTGCTCGACATGAAGTACAAATCAGGCATTGGCATGTTCCCAATTCCCATCAGTCACGGTCTCACAGTTGCCGAGTTCGCCCAGATGGCAAACGGTGAAGGCTGGCTCACAAATGAAGTGAAGTGTAAATTGAAGATCATCCCCGTTGCGAATTACAATCACAGCATGATGTACGAACTGCCCGTGAAGCCTTCACCCAATCTCAATACACAGCAATCGATCATGCTTTATCCGTCGACCTGTTTATTCGAAGGAGTGTATCTCAATCACGGCCGCGGCACGTACTGGCCATTCACGGTGCTTGGAAGTCCGTTGCTGAAGGGGAAGTATTCATTCTCCTATACACCTTTCTCGATAAAAGGAATGAGTGAGACGCCCTTGTTCATGGACCAGGAATGTTATGGACTCGACCTTCGTAACTATGATGTCTCCGAACTCGTGCGCTCAAAGAAGATCAACATTCAATGGATGATGGAATTATACAAGGCATTTCCCGAAAAAGAAAAATTCTTCGATTCCAAACTTAGCAGGGAGATGGGCACTATTGAGACTCGCGTCGGAAATGGACTCTTCCGCCAGCAGATAATCGATGGAGTTTCCGAAGAAGAGATTAGGAAGAGTTGGGAACCTGGACTAAGCCAATACAAGACGATGAGAAAGCAGTATCTCCTTTATAATGATTAATTAGTTAATTAGCTAATTAGTTGATTGATTAATTAAAAATATGAAGCAATACCGAACTGCACTGATGCTCTTCGTGTTGCCGGATTCCCCAGCAGATCCTTACGCCATTCATACCGATAGTTGAAGCGAATCACGGTTTGATCGGATGGACGCCAGCTTATGGCGGGCACGATCGCGAAAAGGTGATCGGAGATATTGCCTCCGGTAGAACTAAATCTTCCTTTGTTCCAATCGGTGTATTCCATTCGTAATGCGAGGTTGAAAGTTGAGTTTTCAAAAGTGAAGAGTTTCCCTCTGTAAACGGGTTGCACAATGTCGAAGAATCCACCCTGCTGTCTTCTTCCAAATTGTTCTGTATAGGTTGATGGAATGTCGACGTTCACCCATGCCCATTCACCATTCAGAAATGTATTGATGCCAGGCAATGTGCTATTGAAGTCAATGGCCCAAATGTTTAACTTTCGCCTGCTGTCGAGCGTCAAACCATCCTCTTCGAATTTGTTGTAAATGCCTCCCATGTAAGAAAGACCGACTTCAGCTATGCGCTTATGACGAAGCGCAACCTTCGCCGTAAGGAGGGGAGAGCCATTGAAACTTTCCTCGAAGCGATCTGGATTTTCTTTGGCGGCAGGTAGGAAGGTCCTGTTTTCAGAGTTAGAGATGATGGATTCATCGAAGCCATTCGTGAGGTAAGCCTCGTAACCATACACCCAATCGCGATCGTATTTCTTCCCATATACACCGAATCCCACGGTGCTCCAGGTGGCGGGGAGCATTTGCGTACTCGAAATGGGCCTGTCCACGAATTCCCATTTGGGTCCATCGTGGTTCTGGTTAAATGAGCCGATAGGATTCATCACAATGCCACCGCGCAGGTTGAAGAGGGGCGAGAACTCAAAATCAAGAGAAGCGAATTCAATATTGATCTCTTTCGTGCCGTCTTCGAACTCGATTTCGGAAAGAAACTTAATGCGGTTGGAAATAGTTGATGATACGAAGAGTGTCACGCGTCGCATCTGGAATTGATGACCTTCGGAGATTCCGTCTTCGCTTGTATATTGATAGTTAGCCTCGGCATAGCCACCAAGAGCAATAGGGAGTTTACCTACCTGCACGAAGGGACGGCTATACACGGCATCCATGTTCAATTGCATCGAATCTCTGCCGATACGTGGATCGCGCAAAAGTTCTGGATCAATTTGCGAGTACGCAATATGAAATAGCAGCATCGCGATTAACAGTATGCCTGTGTGTTTCATGATTGTTTCCTGAGGTCAATGAATAGTTCGTTGTTCGAAATCGTCACGGGAAAGCTGCGAAGGCTTTCACCTGCAGGTCCGCTCGTCACTTGTCCGCGATTGTCGAATTCGCTTCCATGTGCGGGGCATTGAAGCATGTCGCCCGATGCCTGTAGTTCTGCGCCCTGGTGAGTGCAACGCATCCACAAAGCGGAGTATTCACGTTCGCCGAAACGATAGATACAAATTGGATACTTCAAGGCATCGTTTCTCACAATGATGAAAGACCTGTATGCGCTGTTTGCTTTCTTGTTCACGAGGAATTCATCAGTACCAATAATGAGTCCATCGTTCACGAGTTTGCCCCGCACATTTTGTGTAGTTGCACAAGAAGAAATCAATGAAGTAACACCAGCCGCAGCAAGACAGGTGGAACATGTATTGATGATGAATTCTTTTCT
>CBINHQ010000343.1:0-3303 GCA_966250475.1 uncultured Chitinophagaceae bacterium | reverse complement strand
GGTTTTTTTTGTTCCGGTTCGCGTTTTTGCCATTGTGATCCCCCGCCACCAAAACCTCTCGACATTCTCTCGAAGGCAGAGCCTCCGCCGAATCCCTGGTTTCTTGCCCCGCCACCAGCGAAGCTTCTGTCGAGGTAGTTTTCGGGAAGTTCACTAATGAACCGGCTTGGTTCATTTTGCACGAGAGATCCAAACTTGTATCGGGTGTTGGCGTAGGTGATCCAGAGTTTTGATTTGGCGCGGGTGATCACCACGTAGAAGAGGCGGCGCTCTTCCTCGAGTTCTTCACGTGTGTTAATGCTCATGGCATTGGGGAAGAGCATTTCTTCGAGACCGGCGGCGAACACGCAACTGAACTCGAGACCCTTTGCGGCGTGAATGGTCATCAGCTTAACGGTATCGGCGTTCGCATCTTTCTCGTCCGCATCGGTGAGAAGGGTGATCTGCTGCAGGTAAGCGCCGAGTCCTTTGTCGCCGACTTCGCCTTCATCGTTATCGGGACTCTCGGTCCATTCCTTGATACTGTTGAGCAATTCCTGGATGTTCTCGTAACGCTGCACTCCTTCCGCGCTCTTATCGTTGAAGAGTTCCCTCACGATGTTAGTTTGCTTGCCCACGTGAACGGCTACTTCGTAAGCGTTCTTCGTCTCCAGCATGCTCTTGAAGCTTTTGATCATCGTCACGAAATCTTCGACGGCCTGGAGAGTTCCGCTGCGAAAACCGTATTGATTCGCGTTCAGGAGCACTTCCCACATGGAAATATTATTCTCATTTGAGGCGAGGATGAGTTTGTCGACCGTAGTCTTACCAATTCCTCTTGCTGGGTAGTTGATGATTCGCTTTAGCGCCTCTTCATCCCTTGGGTTGACAAGCAGACGCAGGTAGGCAACGAGGTCTTTGATCTCTTTGCGTTGGTAGAAGCTGATGCCTCCGTAGATGGTGTAAGGGATGCCCATTCTGCGAAGGCTTTCTTCAAACGCACGGCTTTGTGCGTTGGTGCGGTACAGGATCGCGAAGTCTTTGTTGCTGTAATGGTTTCGCAACTTTTGCTCCTGTATCGTGTCGGCAACAAATTTTCCTTCATCGTTATCCGTCATCGTTCTCACGAGCCGGATCTTTTCTCCTTCGGAATTCTCGGTGAAAAGTGTTTTTTCAATTTGTCCTTTATTATTCCTTATCACCTCATTGGCTACATGAAGAATGCTTTGCGTGCTGCGGTAGTTTTGTTCCAGCTTCACCACTTTCACATTGTCGTAGTCTTTTTGAAACTGGAGAATGTTTTCGATGGTGGCGCCGCGGAAGCTGTAGATGCTTTGAGCGTCATCACCAACCACGCACACGTTCTCGTGCATGGCGCCAAGAAGTTTTATGATCTCGTACTGGGCGGGGTTGGTATCCTGGTACTCGTCGATAAGGATGTAGCGGAACTTGCGTTGATACTTGCTGAGACTTTCCGGAGACCCTTTCAGCAGTTCATAGAATTTCAGCAAGAGATCATCGAAGTCCATTGCGCCGTTCTTGAAGCAGCGCTGCACGTAGGCTGAGAATATCTGTGAGGTTGCAGGCCTGTTCGCGCGCATGTCTTCCTGCTGAATGTAATAGTCGTTTGCATAGTCTCCGGCAGAAACAAGTGCGTTCTTTGCCGCAGAGATGCGGTTGTAGATGGTACCTGGCTTATAGTGTTTATCGTCGAGGTTAAGTTCGTTGATGACGGTCTTTACAACGCTCTTTGCATCGTCGGTATCGTAAATGGTGAAACTGTTTGGATATCCGATGCGATGCGCCTCGGCGCGTAATATTCTTGCAAAAACGCTATGGAATGTACCGATGTAGAGATTTCTCGCCTCGTTGTTGCCCAAAATACGCTCCACACGTTCCTTCATTTCCTTCGCTGCCTTGTTGGTAAATGTAAGTGCGAGTATGTTGAATGCGTCTATTCCATTGGCCATCAGGTGGGCGATCCTGGTGGTAAGAACCTTGGTTTTTCCGCTTCCTGCACCGGCAATTATCATCAGAGGTCCGTCAATATGCTCCACAGCTTCACGCTGCCTCTCGTTCAACCCAGTCAAATAATCAATCATGCCTGCAAGTTACGCCTAACCGGAATTTGAAATTCGGCGCATGGGGAAATATCCTGCGTATAAATACATTTTTCCCGGAGTCAGTTTCAACATTCTTCATAACATGTTGAAATGAAATGTGAATTTTTGTAAACCCGTGAAAAATTTTTTTCTGTTTGATTAAATTTGATGAGATTCAACAAAATTCAAACTATGTCACTCCTGAACAACAATAAGAAGAAGGGAAATAAGAAATCGCAGCCGAAGAATGCTGCGGCTCTGGCGGCGCAGAAGGGAAAGGCAAGTACGAAGGCGGTCAGCAGGCAGACCAAGCTTCCTGGAAATGCGCAGCGCGGATCCTAACCCTTTCGAATCAGCAAACATCCGCAGACCCCTGTTGCCCGGCATCAAACTTGATCTGGTAGGTAAAACCTGCGAGAATGTATCAATCAATAATCAAGACCCCGGATGAATCGCTTTGTCATTTGTTTCTGCATTGCTGCATGAAGGATGGCAAACTAAACGATGCGGAGCTCGACATAGCTGCGGAGAAGATCGTCAGACTCGGCCTCCACAAGAATGTTGACATCAAACTCGAGACGACGCGCTACCGCGAGTACCGGCAATCAATTAGCGACCAAAGCGAGTATATCAACTTTCTCATATCTGAAATCTCACCTGTCAACAATCTCGCAATCTATTCTTATTGCGTTGAAATGGTAATGAGCGATGAAGAGATTAACATCAGCGAAGACAGATTGCTAAAAACAATCGGGGAATCATTACAGCTCACCGGCGAAGAGCAGATCATCATCCAGAAACTAGTCGCGCAGAAGAAGGTGGTGGAGGGGGAAGGGCTTTTTTAGGTGTGGGTGAAACGTTTGGTTGTTGAAACGTTTTTGTTTGTTGAAACGTTTTTGTTTGTTAAAACGTTTTTCCGTTGTAGAGACGTAGCATGCTACGTCTCTACGTATTGACGATTTTGTATGGTCGAAACGTTTTCGTTGGTTGATGCGTTTTTGTTGGTTGAAACGATTTTTGTGGGGTTGAAACGTTTTCGTCGGTTGAAACGTTTTCGTTGGTTGATGCATTTTTGTATGGTCGAAACGTTTTCCGGTAGAGACGTTTTTCCGGTAGAGACGTTGCATGCAACGTCTCTACATACAACGACCCTGCCTGCAACGTTTAATCGGATTTATTTCAACGTTGCATTCGCAGGGCTCCACCCTGCGCTATGTTGTGC
>CBINHQ010000342.1:0-3303 GCA_966250475.1 uncultured Chitinophagaceae bacterium | reverse complement strand
CCGGGATTCAGGCTCACCTTTCGTAACAAGGATCCTCGCAAAGAGATGCTCCGATATATTCAATTCAAGTCCTTCTTCATCGGCGAGCAATCACTCTCTTTTCGGCGCGACACGACCATCATTCCAGGATCTTCCGTATTTGTGCCTTACACAGCATATGAGAACAGGGTGCTGAATCAACTCACCTTCGTGGCGGAGAATGCAAGGGCATTATACCCTTATCGTGCGGAACTGAAGGCGGAGCAAGGAGAAGGATTCGTCAGGCTTGCATTCACCGGAAATTACTTCTTCAACTACTCTGGCAATAAAGGCGGAGTCGATGTTCGTGTATTCGCGGGAAAATTCATTTACACGAATAAGGAAAAGGCAGATCCCTTCCTTTACGGACTAAACCTAAGCGCGCCGAAGGGAAATCTCGATTACACCTACAGCGATTATTTCATTGGAAGAAATGATTATCCCTTCCGTGCCGGTGGCGAACAATGGACGGTTCCTTATCAGCAAATCATGATCAGGGACGGCGCGCTGAAGATGAATACAGATGCGCAGGGAAACACTGGATGGTCGGACGATTGGATCGGTGCAGTTAATGCAACATTCGACATCCCCGACCACCTCAATCCACTCAGCCTGCTTCCATTCAAAATTCCCTTGAAGGCATTCGTAGACGTAGGAACGTATTCTCAGCCATGGCAGAAGGGCGCAACAGACGACAGGTTTCTATATGACTTGGGAATTCAGTTACCTGTTGCGAAAGGACTCGTGAATGTATACATTCCCATTCTCTACAGCAAATTGTTCAGCGATTACCTGAAAAGCACAGTATCAAAGAAGGGAAGATTCTTCAAAACCATTGCTTTCAGCATCGACATTTCAAAATTCAATTCCCGCAGGTTCACAAAGGAATTCTTCTTCTGAGATGTCGAATGCAAACCATATTAGCTATTTGCGAAATGAAGAAATCGACAAGAAGAAATGGGATGATTGCATTGCAGCTTCGCCGAATGGGCTCATCTACGCATACTCCTTCTACCTCGATCACATGGCCAGGAATTGGGACGCACTAGTGCTGGGCGATTACGAGGCTGTGATGCCTGTTACCTGGAATAAGAAATTCGGAATTCATTACCTCTACCAGCCTTTTCTCGCCGCACAACTTGGAGTGTTTGGGAAAAACCTGAGTTCTAAGATTATTGAAGAATTTCTCAGCGCAATTCCATCTAAGTTTCGATACTGGGATATCTATCTGAATAGCTCGAATTTCCAACAGAAGTATAAACACAACCTTAGACGAAATTTCGAACTTTCATTGGAGAAGAATTACCAGGAATTGAAGGATGGTTACAATCAAAATCTTAACAGAAACATCCGCAAAGCCGAGAATGCGGGTTGCATTTTCAGGGAAGATGTTGATGGCGAAGAAGTAATCAAACTTGCCCTATCGCAAATGCAAATGCG
The DNA here is from genome assembly GCA_966250475.1 of uncultured Chitinophagaceae bacterium. Classification (GTDB taxonomy): domain Bacteria; phylum Bacteroidota; class Bacteroidia; order Chitinophagales; family Chitinophagaceae; genus CBINHQ01. Next base: position 1,845 of record CBINHQ010000342.1, on the reverse strand, counting down.
CGAGAAATCGGCTGCAGAGAATGTGGAGAGATTTAGAGAACTGTTCAAACATCTTCATGCTAAAGGAATGGCGAAGGCCTATGGTGTACTGTCAAAGGATTGCGATCTACTTTCATCCTGCATATTCTTCTTCTCCAACAATCGAGCGTACTATGTATTGGTGGGAAATGACAACAAGGGCAGAACAGAAGGAAGTTCGCATTTACTCATCGACGGATTCATTCGCTCGCAATCTGGGAAAAATATCACGCTCGACTTCGAAGGTTCGGACATTCCCGGTCTCGCAAAGTTCTATGCATCCTTTGGAGCGATGGAAGTTAAATATTTCGCTATTCGCCTCAACAGGCTGCCCTGGTATTTAAGGTGGATGAAGTCTTAGTCCACAAGCAAGCTTCCGACAATATCCAAGTCTTCTTTCTTGGTAATCTTAATGTTCTTCTCCTCTCCTTCCACGAGTGATATCTTGAGGCCATAGGCTTCAACTACAGTTGCTTCATCCGTGAACTTATCCTTGTAGTCAATGGCGTAGGCAGGAAGAAGAATCTTGCTGTGGAATGTCTGAGGCGTCTGAATAAGCATTACTTTCTGTCTGTCGAAAGCCTCGTTGCCATCTTCAGTAACGATACGCACGCTGTCCCTGCTAGCAACGGAAGGAACGGCGCTACCGGTTTCCATTGCCTTATCATAACAACGATGAATAAGTTCAGTGGAAAGAAGGCAACGAACTGCATCGTGCACGAATATGATGCATTCATCTTCTACCAGAGCTAGTCCATTGCGTACGGATTGAAATCTAGTATCTCCACCTGTCGTAATCTTCACGCGCTCTTTATCGAACCATGCATCGATGATCTCACTTCCCATGCTGATGAATTCTTCGGGAAGAACGAGGATCACTTCCATATCGCTGTATGAATCGAGAAAGGTCTTCAGCGTGTAATATAGCACGGGCTTATTCTTAACAGGCAGGAATTGCTTGGGAATATCGCTTCCCATTCTTGTACCCTTTCCTCCTGCAACAATGATTGCTTTCTTTTTCATGAAACACGGAATAAATTATATTGATAAGGATTAGTGGTAATGCAAATTTCACTTGTAGATCGCTACGATTCGCCTTCCATCAGATGAGACTGCGCCACGGTACATTCCTTCACTGTTAAAGGTCATCGACACATTCCCCGATGCATCCACACCGATCATTCCGCCTTCACCCTTCAGGTCGATCAACTTGCGGTTCACAACTTCGCTCATTGCTTCTTCGAGTGATAGTCCGCGATACTCCATCAGGCAACTCACATCGTAAGCAGCCACTGCCTTGATGAATGGTTCCCCGTGTCCCGTTGCGCTGATTGCACAAGTCTTGTTATTGGCATAAGTCCCCGCTCCTATCACAGGACTATCGCCAATGCGCCCATACTTCTTATTCGTCATGCCACCCGTGCTGGTTGCAGCGGCGATGTTGCCTTGCATATCACAGGCAACTGCTCCCACGGTGCCGAACTTCTTTTCCTTTTGCGCCTGACCGGGTGAGTGATCGAGCGTGTATTGATCAGTATCGCGCACCGCCTTCCATTGATCGTACCTGAACTGGCTGAAGAAGTATTCGTCAGGTTCAAATTTCAGCTGTTGAAGCTTCGCGAATTCAATCGCGCCTTCACCGCTTAGCAATACATGATCGCTATGCTTCATGATCGCATGCGCGAGTTCGATTGGATTCCGCACATTCTTCGCTCCTGCAACTGCACCAGCGGAGAGATCGCGACCATCCATGATGGCGGCATCGAGTTCCTGCCGGCCTTCACCGGTAAAAACCGAACCGCGGCCTGCATTGAAGAGTTCATTATC
>CBINHQ010000341.1:0-3317 GCA_966250475.1 uncultured Chitinophagaceae bacterium | reverse complement strand
AATTCATGATAGTCTTTCGCGTCGCATTCGCAGTTTTTACAATACAAGAAACTACCAGTTCGCGTGGTTTAGCAGTGATGGCCTAACGGAGCAGGCTCGCGGGTTTTGGAATCTGCATGATTATGTGAACACGTATAATGAGGATTCATTATTGATGGATAAGGATCTTCAGAAGAGGATGGAGCGACTGGTGATGGAGGACAGGCTGCGGGTGAGCGAAACGGACAAATCATTTATCAATACAGAGCTTACACTAACGAGTCATTTCATTTTATATATGCTTCGTAATTATGAGAAGGGATATGTGAAGAGAAAGGAAATGGAGCGTTTCATTCCGCGAAAGAAGGAGGATCCTCTGTATCTGGCAGATTCACTTATTAATAAGAAGCATAAGGACGATAAGTATTTTGAGGATGTGAACATGGCGTACCGCGGACTGAAGGAAAAACTGGCGGAGTATTACGAAATAGTGAAGAATGGCGGTTGGCCGAAGATTGAATCATCAAAGAAAATGTTGAAGAAGGGAGAATCGGCTCCGGAGATTGCGGCAATAAAGAAGCGATTGCGACTCACGGGTGATTTGAAAGTGGCAGACAGTTCCGAAGTATTCAACGACACACTGGAGGCTGCGATAAAGGTATTCGAGGAGAGGTTTGGGCTGACTCCAACGGGTAAGATCACTGAATCGCTGATAACCGCGATGAATGTCCCAGCGAAGTACAGACTTGAGCAGATATTGATGAATATGGACAGGATGAGGTGGCTTGCACCTAATCAGAATGGAAGGTTGATTGTGGTGAACATACCCGAATTCAAAATGCATGTGAATGAGAATGGCGAGCGCGTGTTCGACATGGTGGTGGTTGTAGGGAAGGAAGGCCACAATACGATGATGTTTAACGGGGACCTGAACCAGGTGGTGTTTAGTCCGCATTGGAATGTACCGGAAAGCATTGTGCGAAATGAAATACTTCCTGCGATGGACAACAATCCGGATTACCTGGCTTCGCAGAACATGGAAATAGTGAAGAACGATGGGGATTACCCGGTGATTCGTCAATTGCCAGGGCCGGGCAATGCTTTGGGAAAAGTGAAGTTCCTTTTCCCTAACAGCTTCAATATTTATTTTCATGATACACCTTCGAAGAGTTTATTTGAGAGGGACAAGCGGGCGTTTAGCCATGGGTGCATAAGGTTGAAGGAACCGGAAAAGTTCGCGAATTATGTATTAAAGGATCAGCCTGAATGGACGCCTGAGAAAATAAGCGCGGCAATGAACTCGGGCACTGAGAAATTTGTGAAGGTTAAGGATCCCATTCCTGTAGTGATTACTTACTACACAGCATGGGTTGATGAGAAGGGGATGCTTCATTTCAGGGATGATATTTATGGTCACGATGCGAGGCTGGCGAAGAAGATGTTCAAATAAATAGCTGCGGGGCAAACTTGCGAATTAGTTAATTTGCGCGGATGGAACTGGTTGAAGTAACTGACCGCAAGTCAGCAAAGATGTTCATTGATGTAAGTGTGAGGCTCTACAAGAATGACCCCAATTACATCAGGCCTTTGGATAAGGATGTGAATGATGTTTTCGATCCCGTGAAGAACAAGGCATTTCGTCATGGAGAAGCAAAGCGTTGGGTTCTTCGTTCGAAGGAGGGAGAATTGCTCGGCCGTATTGCGGCATTTGTAAACAAGAAATATAAGAACAAGGGTGATGAGGTTCCGGTGGGAGGCATCGGATTCTTCGATTGCATCAACAGTCAGGAGGCGGCGGATATGCTTTTTGATGTGTCGAGGCATTGGTTGATGCAGAAGGGCATGGGTGCAATGGATGGGCCAATCAATTTTGGAGAGCGTGATCGCTGGTGGGGATTGGTGGTGGAAGGAAGCGAGCCGCCGTTGTATTGCATGAACTATAATCCGCCTTATTATCAGGAGTTGTTCGAGAAGTATGGGTTCAGAAATTATTACAATCAGATTTGTTTTGGGTTGAAGGTTACTGATCCGCAGCCAGAGAAATTTTACACGAGGCATGCTCATTGCGCGGCAGATCCGAAATTTAGTTCGAAGCATATTCGAAAAGATCAGTTGGAAAAATTCGCGGAAGACTTTACGATAGTTTACAACAAGGCATGGGCGGGACATGGAGGCTTGAAGTCGCTGGAGAAGAAGGTGGTGATGAAGATGTTTAAGAGTATGAAACCCGTGATGGATGAGAAGATCAGTTGGTTTGTGTATTATGATAATGAACCGGTGGGTGTATGGCTTAACCTGCCTGACCTAAATCAGTGGTTTAGGAAGCTGAATGGAAAGTTTGGTTTGCTGAGCAAGTTGAAGTTTTTGTGGGTGAAGAAGACGCAGCCTTGCGATAAATTCGTAGGCCTTGTATTTGGAATTGTTCCAGAGTGGCAGGGAAAGGGTGTGGACAGCTACATGATTATAGAAGGTGCGAATGTGATAAAGCCGAAGCCGTTGTATGAAAAATATGAGATGCAGTGGATTGGGGAGTTCAATCCGAAGATGATTAATGTGGCGGAGAGCCTGGGAACGTTCAGGAGCAGGAGGCTTACAACTTACCGATATCTCTTCGACAGGACGATGGAATTCAAGCGACATCCGATCTTGCTTTAGCATGTGCAAAACCGACGGGAGCCGCTGGAAAAACTTTCTTTATTATTGCATTGTTGTAGGGTAGAAATCTGATATATGGATAAATTCATTGTTTCCGCGAGAAAATACAGGCCACAGACATTCGATACGGTCGTGGGGCAGTCGCATATAACCACCACGCTGAAGAATGCGATCATTCACAATCAACTGGCGCATGCCTTTTTGTTTTGTGGTCCGCGAGGTGTGGGCAAGACGACTTGTGCGAGGATTTTAGCGAAGACTATCAATTGTGAGAACAGGACGCCAGAGGGTGAGGCGTGTAATACATGTGGTTCGTGTGTGTCGTTCAACGAGGGCACTTCGATGAACATTCATGAGCTTGATGCAGCATCGAATAATTCGGTGGATGATATTCGCGAGCTAGTCACGCAGATCAGGTTTGCGCCGCAGGCAGGTAAGTACAAGGTGTACATAATAGATGAGGTACACATGCTGAGTTCGGCGGCCTTCAATGCGTTTCTGAAGACACTGGAGGAACCTCCTCCGTATGCGATATTCATCCTGGCTACAAAGGAGAAGCATAAGATCCTTCCAACAATTTTGAGTCGTTGTCAGATATTCGATTTCAAGCGCATCACTACAAATGATACGGTGGAGCACCTGGCGGAGATTTGTGAGAAGGAAGAGATAAGCGCGGAGAAGGC
>CBINHQ010000340.1:0-3325 GCA_966250475.1 uncultured Chitinophagaceae bacterium | reverse complement strand
TCTCGTTTCGAAATTTATCAGAAACTGGATCGTACCCGGAATTCTATTTGGCGTCGTAACATGGTTAGTGATGAATCTCATTGTAGTTCCTCTTAGCAATGTCCCCGGCGGCGGTGCACAGAGTTTCAAAGACTCGGCAGTCGGCATAGCAATACTTATACTTTGCATCGGTTTGCCCATCTCGTATGCAGGAAACCTGCTATGCAAGAAGAGAAGAGTTTAATGAACAAGTAATTCTATCCACGTACATTTGTCAAAACAGTTTTGACATGCATCGCTTTCTCTCCGCCATTATCTTTTCACTTGTCGCATTTACTTCATTCTCTCAAACCACTCTCTCACGACCAAAACTCGTAGTAGGCATTGTGGTTGACCAGATGCGCTGGGATTATCTCTACCGCTATTACGACAGGTTTGGCAGTGGCGGATTCAAGCGCATGGTCACAAAAGGATTCAGTTGCGAAAACACCTACATCCCTTACACTCCAACATACACCGCAGCGGGACACGCTTCCGTCTACACAGGCTCCACTCCCGCTGTGAACGGCATCCTCGGCAATTACTGGTACAACCGCGACCTCAAGCGCAATTATTATTGCTCGGAAGATTCAACCGTTACCTCTGTCGGTTCTACCTCAAACGCAGGGAAGATGTCGCCTCGCAATCTTCTTTCATCCACCATCACCGATGAACTGAGATTGGCAACTAACTTCCAGGGAAAGTCAATTGGCATTGCCATAAAGGATCGCGGAGCAATTCTCCCCGCGGGACATTCCGCCAACGCCGCTTACTGGTTCGACAATTCAACAGGAGGATGGATCACGAGTACATTTTACATGAATGAATTGCCCGACTGGGTGAAAAAGTTCAATGATAAAAAACTTCCTGAAAAATACATGAGCAAGGTTTGGAACCCGCTCTATGGCTTCGAAACATACAAGCAAAGCACAGCCGACGACATGCCATTTGAATCGGGTGTGTTGGGTGAAGACAATACATTCCCTCACCGTCTCGATACCATCAGTAATCGCCGCATGGAAGCTTTCAAATACACGCCCTTTGGAAATACCTACACTTACGAAATGGCCAAGGCCGCGATCGAAGGTGAAAAGCTTGGCCAGCGCGGAGTGACTGACTTCCTCGCCGTGAGTTTCTCCTCAACCGATTACATCGGTCATGCCTTCGGTCCAAACTCCATCGAGGTTGAGGATACTTATCTCCGGCTCGACAAGGAAATGGAAGCATTGCTTAAATACCTCGATCAAAAGATTGGCGTTGGACAATACCTCGTCTTTCTCACTTCGGACCATGGCATACCGCACGTGCCCACATTCCTCAAGGATAACAAATTTCCCGCGGGTGCAAAGACCGCCGGTGACATCAAGAAATGGCTTAATGATAACGCCGAAAAAAAATACGGAGTCGCCAACCTGATTGAACAGATCATCATCTACCAGGTTTACATCAATCACAAACTCGTAAAAGAAAATAAGATTGATGAGAAGGAATTCAAAAGTTGGATCATCAGCGAATTGCTCAGCGATACTGCAGTGATGGCCGCATACGATTTGCCCAACTTATCAAATCAAACCATTCCGGCTAAGATCAAAGACATGATCACACTCGGCTACAATCAAAAGCTGAGTGGCGACATTCAGTTCGTATTCTACCCCCATTGGTTCGATGGCTGGAACAAAGGCACCACCCACGGCGCATGGTATCCCTACGACAAGCACATTCCGCTTCTCTGGTTTGGATGGAAAATTAAACCGGGCAAGACGAACCGCGAGACGTACATGACGGACATTGCCCCTACCCTTGCGGCATTGCTTCGCATACAAATGCCCAGCGGCACCGTAGGTGAAGTCATCACCGAAATCACGCATTGATTGCAGGTGAGAAATTAATTCGCGCTGAGTCCCCTGAAGTCCACACTCACAAGCTTGCTCACGCCCGGCTCCTGCATGGTTACCCCGTAGATCACATCAACCGTACTCATGGTCATCTTGTTGTGGGTAACGATGATGAACTGCGAATTCTCGCTGAACTGCCTGATCATGTTCGTGAACTTGCCCACGTTCGCATCATCGAGCGGGGCATCCACCTCATCCAGAATACAGAATGGCGCGGGCTTGATGAGATAGATCGCGAACAACAACGCCGTCGCCGTTAGCGTACGCTCTCCTCCACTCAACTGCGTGAGTGAAGTTGGTCGCTTTCCCTTGGGCTTCGCGATCACATCGATTCCGCTCTCCGCGAGGTTCTCAGGATTATCCAGCACGAGGTCGCACTGGTCATCTTCTGTGAAGAGTGATTTGAATACTTTATGGAAGTTATCTCTTACAAGATTAAAAGTCTCAAGGAATTTCTGGTTTGCTGTCGCCTCCACTTCTTCAATCGTCTTCAACAGGCTCTCTTTGGCGTTGATCAAATCGTCCTTCTGCTCCACGATGAACTCGTAACGCTTCTTCATTTCCTGGAATGCTTCAATCGCAGTCGGGTTTACTTCTCCAAGATTCTCCAGCCTCTTCTTCATCCTGTCGCACTTCTCCTGGAGTTCCTCCACCGGCGTTTCCGTCTTGCGGTCTTCGCCGAGAATGTCTTCAATGTTGATCCTGAATTCTACGTTCAGCCTTTCCTTCATTCCGGACAACTGCAACTTGAGTTCGTTTAGTTTGTCCTTGATGTCGCTGAGCAGGTGCTCAACCATTTCCTTCTCCTTGGTCTTATGCCTCAGTTCGCTTTCCTTTTCACCAAGTTGATTGCGCAAGTTGTAGTAAGCCTGGTCGGCTTCGTTCAGCTTAAGTTCTTCAGCTTCCTTGTTCTTCATCAGGTCAACCAATGCATTTTCAGTCTCGCGTAAAGATTCTTCCGACTGCTTGATGCTGGATGAGGTTTCCTCAAGCTGCTGTGTATTCGTTTCGAATTGCTGCCGAAGATCAGTGAGTTGCTTATTCTTGAATTCAAGTTCCTGCTTCAAAGCATTGATCTTGCTCTGCTGGCGGGTAACGTTCAGGTTAAACTCATTGTACTGCCTGGTGGCTTCGTTGTATTCTGTCTCCACAAGCTTGAACGCTTCTTCAGCTTCTGCGAGCTTGCCGGCATTCATTTGCACGAGTTCTGTAAACTCGGCTAACTGGTTGCGCACGCCTTCCACTGAATTCTGAGTCTGCTGCACCTGGTGAGTGAGATCCTCGAGTCGTTGCTGGCTGTTTGTTTGAAGTGAGTGAAGGTTCTCCAGTTTGTTATGGAGGGAGAATACCTGGTTGGTGAGTTGCTGAATTTCGTGTTCAGTCTCACGCAATGCAGTTTCGCGAAGGTCTTC
>CBINHQ010000339.1:0-3344 GCA_966250475.1 uncultured Chitinophagaceae bacterium | reverse complement strand
AGTAACGATCTGTGAAGTAATCTTTTCTATCAACTTTTGAATTGGAAGATGTGATCTATACCAACAACAAGAAGATTATTCTTGTAGGAAGGGAATTTGCCTATGCTGAAGGAAAAAAGAAGAGAGAAAAGTTTCGCGAGTTTACCAATTATAACATCCGACTCTACAACGAGAAGGGATTGCAAGAGAAAGTAATCAACACCAGCATTAATAGCAAGTGGCTGATGAACACCAAGATTTTCATGGAAAAGGATCACGAAATTGTGCTTTGTGGTTTTTACAGCAATGCGAAGAAGGGAAAGACCATTAATGGAATGCTGATTCAGCGTTTGACTCAGGATGGGGAAGTAATCGCTACTTCGGAAAAGGTAATAAACGAATCTCTAATGACAGGTGGAGAGGATGGTGAAGACAAAGAAGAAACCAAGGAAGAAAGAAAGGAACGTGAGAAAATGGAGAAAATGAGGAAGGAGGGAGAGGAGTTTTCAGAGCACATGAAGTTTAGGAAATTGTTTCATACCTCAGATGGAGGACTATTAATTCTTTCTGAAAATTACAACTCTTATATAACTTACGTTACCCAGTCTACGGGAAATTCAAGTCGTCTGATTCCAGTCAGGGTTGTTCACTCCGGTGAAATATTAGCAAGTAAGGTGAATGCCTCTGGTGAAGTGGAGTGGGTTCAGGTTATTCCTAAGAGGCAACAGGAGGCAACAAATGCACAGGCTTTTACAGGAGGATTCGTTGCTCCCTATTTCGATAAAGAAAGTTCAGCCATGTATGGAGGCTTCGGTGTTGTTCAAACGGGAAGTAAGCTCCAGATAATTTTTAATGATCACGCGAAAAACGCGAATGTGTACAAGCCGGGGCAGAAGGCTAAGATAATTCGGACATTTGGCAAATCTGATTGCTTTCTCATTACCCTCGACCAGGCAACGGGTGCCGTTACAAAAACTAAATTCCTGAATAATTCAGATCAACCCGTGGCAATGCCACGCCTTGGAGTGATTTGGGGAAATGTGATGTACCTGATTGGCAAGGATGAAAGAAAAATAGGCAAACCGAAACTTGCCGTGGCAAGAATTCAATTCACCAATTAACTAATTAGCTAATTAGTTAATTAGTTAATTGATTAGTCTCCTTTGACCATAAAGACGTAATCCTGAATTCTCTTTACCTGTTGTACCTTATCCAGTCCTGAGAGAGAGGATTTGGAGGAGAGTTTCACATTCTCGTAAAGCGGGTTCTTCTTCAGTTCCTCAATTGCCTGGTAAATGTATTTCGACTGAATGGCGAATACGGCGCCTTCAGCCTGCATTTCCTTGGAATTGAGAATGCCGATCACTTCACCATTATGATTAAAAACGGGGCCACCACTGTTGCCGGGATTAGCGGGAACCGCAATCTGGCAACTCAGGGTATCATTGTTGAAACCGGTTCTGGCGCTGAGGTATCCTTCACCATACACAATCTCCTGCCTGGGATATCCGAGAGTGAAAACGGGTTCGGCAAGATCGGAAGAGCCTTTGCGAATGCCGTAAGGCAGAGAAGCAACGGGCTTGTAAGCTGAATCATCGATCTTAATGATGGCCACGTCGCGGGGCACATCGAGTTTTACAACGAATGCGTTGAACTGTTCGCCTTTACCGTTAAATACGCGAATATTCTTGGAATTGCTTACCACGTGCGCATTGGTGATCATGAGACCTTTCCCTTCTATGAGAAAGCCTGTACCACCAGTCTTGTATGTGATGGAGGGAATGTTCAGTTTATTCTTCACATCATTCTTTACTCCAACGAGATCACGCTGCAATGCGTTGGTTTTTGATTCCTGTGCCTTGATCTGTGATGTCAAATATTGTATCTGGGCATTGCTTGGCGCCTTGGGAGAAACGGTCCAGAAGAGGGTGCTTAGAGTGAGGGCAGTAACCCCGGCAATTGAAGCTGCGATGGCGGTAACGCGCTTGTAGCGATTCCAGAGGTAAACGAGTTTTGCCTTGCCCTGGAGACGGTCTGAGTTTATCTTTCCCTGTTCCGCGAGATCGGTGTGCACTTCATTGAGGGTAGACCTAAACTTGTTCCATTCGCCGAATCGGTTCATCTGCTGGAGGAAAAGTGTGTGCTCTACCACGAGTTGATCGATCTCGGGATTGGTCTTTCGCATATTCTCGAAAAACAGTCGCTCATCGGGGTTCATTTCACCACGGATGTAGCGCTCCACGCTGTCAAGGATCATTATTTCGTTGTTGTCATTCATCACCACCTCCGTTTTTATAATGCGAAAAGAATATTTTCTTTAGCCTCATCAGGCATTTGTACTTCTGGTTCTTCGCGTTTTCGGCGTTGGTGTAGCCGAAACTCAGGGCTATTTCCTGCATTTGCTGTTTCTTGAGGTAGAATGCCTCGAGAAGGCTTTTGCAGGGTTCGCCGAGACTGCTGATCGCCTTGTTCATCATTTCAAACTCACTGTCGCGGCGCGTGTGCTCTTCGATATCTTCTTCTACAGGAACCAGGTTTTCGGCGTGCTGCAATTCGAAATTATCCCGCTTTGCCTGCTGTAACCGCTTAAGCCACAACCTCCTGCATACAGAATAGAGATAAGTGCGGATTTGGCAGTTGAGCTCAAAATTGCCTGAGCGGGTCTTTTCGTAGAGTACGATCATGGCTTCCTGAAATACGTCCTTGGCGTCGTCGGCAGAGCCGTTGTTGTTGATTATCAGCGCCTGGATGGTGTTGAAGTTGTCCTTGTAGATCGCTTCCACGCATCGTTTATCGTTACGGGCTAAACCTGTCAATAATGCCTGTTCCTGGTTCTCAACTTTCACGCTTCCGTTATTTATACATTTTTTTAAAAATAGTAACCCTGCCCCAACTGAAAAAAAATATTAAAATCCGGGGTTACCTTTTCCCGATTCTGGTATAAACCTTGAAATATTTCTTTTTTTAAAAAAAATCACAACAATGAAAAAGCTTTTTTTAGTTCTCGCTGTAGCTAGCCTTGGATTCGTAGCCTGCAACAATGAATCAGATACTACAACTACGGAAGACACTACAACAATCGAAAACACAGAAGTAGCTCCTCCCGTACAGGACACTACTAACATGAGCGGCGACACTACAAATATGAATAGCGGCGACACTACTACGCAGAAGTAAGAATTTTCATATGGCAAGCAATCGTTAAAGGCCGTTCGAGCAATCGGACGGCTTTTGCTTTGCCCATTAGCTTTAACTAATTAACTAATTAGCTAATTAACTAAAAGCTTAATTTTGCAGGCTCATCTAAAAAATAATCATTGACGAAGTTTGAATCGCTAGGTATTGAAGAGGGTCTGTTAAAGTCA
>CBINHQ010000338.1:0-3360 GCA_966250475.1 uncultured Chitinophagaceae bacterium | reverse complement strand
CCCCGACGGAAAGTTTCGCATCTCAGCCCAGCCAGGCGCTACGCTGGTCTTTAGTTTCACCGGCTTCGCCGACAAAGAGGCCGTTGTTTCTGGCAACACCGTTAATGTGAGTCTGGACCTGGTGCAGACGAGTCTGCAGGAAGTTGTGGTGACAGGGTATACCACACAAACAAGGCGTCAGTACACGGGTTCAGTATCGAAAGTGGATGGCGCGGATGTAAGACTTCAGCCCATCGCATCGATGGAGCAATTGCTGCAGGGTAAATCACCCGGACTGCTCATTCAGTCGCAAAGCGGTCAGCCCGGTGCGCCTGCATCGGTTACCATTCGCGGCAAGGGATCCGTGTTGGGTGGAACGCAGCCGCTATACATCGTGGATGGTATTGAAGTCACCGCGGCAGACTTCCAAAGCATCAATCCAGGCGACATTGAATCGTATAATATATTAAAGGATGCGGTTACCACATCGCAGTACGGTTCACGTGGTGCGAATGGTGTGATCGTGATAACAACCCGCCGCGGCCGCAACGCGAAGACGGTCTTCAACTACGATTATCAATACGGCGTGCAGCAGCTTCCGAAGAGCAAGCTCGTGTTGCTGAACGCTAAAGAGAAACTGGACTATGAAATATATTACGATCGTCCCGATGGGTTGAATCCTTTTGGATGGACGCAAGAGGAATACGACAGTCTTTCTCGTGTGAATGCGGACTGGGAAGGAGCGATCTTCCGCCAGGCGAAGACACAGCAGCACATCCTGAGCGCGACAGGAGGTAATGATAAGACAAGGTTCTTCATCTCCGGTTCGATCTTCAATCAGGATGGACTTGTGCGCACCACAAAACTCAACCGCTACACCGGCAGGGTGAACATTGACCATACTGCGGGTAACCTAAAGGTGGGAATCTCCAGCACCGTTGGTTTTTCAAAACTTTCAGGTACCGATGAAAATGACAACGTGATCACCACTCCGCTTAATGCGTATAGGTGGACGATGCCATACATCACTCCATACTTACCCGATGGCAGTTACAACTTCGCTGATCCGGGGGAGAATCCTCATCCGCTTCCTGATCTTTTCCTGAATACAAATCTCAATAAACAGATCAAGGCAATTGGTGCGATCAGCCTCGACTATCGCATCAAGGCAGTGCGCGGACTTAGCGTGCGCACACAATGGGGAATCGACTTCACCGACAACGTGAATGAGGCCTATGTTGACATCAACACGCAGGCAAACCAGGTTGTGCCGGGATTGTCGGGATCATTTACCAGCACAACGCTTCGTCGCATACGGACTACGGGAACTACATCCATTAATTATGAGAAGAGGTTGGGTGATCACAACTTCGGAGTGGGTGTCTTCAACGAAATCATCAAGCGCAAGCTGGAAACTACTGGCTTCGCGGGTTTTGGTCTTGTTGGTCCGATCAAGAACGCAGCCGGCATCACACCGGGTACTCCTACCAATAATTTCATTCCGCAAGTTGCAGGAAACGCGACTGAGGAATCCATTCTTTCCTACTTCCTGATTGGAAATTATGATTACCGCAATAAATATTTCGTGAACGTAACTGCACGCCGCGACGGAAGCTCAAGGCTTGCAGAAGGAAAGAAGTTCGTGAACTATGGCGGTGTGGGTATCGGATGGGCGATTACCGCAGAAGACTTCATGTCAACCCAACGCATCTTCAACAATCTTAAACTGAAGGCGAGCTACGGATCTTCCGGTAATGCAGGTATCGGCGACGCATACGAAGCCTTGGAGCAATTTGGACCGGCATCGTACAATGGCGTAGGCGGACTCATTCTCGTGAATTTGAAAAAGAATCAGCTTACATGGGAAACACGCACTACTGCGAATGTGGGACTCGAGTTTACTGTGTTGAAGAATAGGTTGAATGGTTCGGTTGAATTGTATGAAGGCGTGACGAAGGGTTTGTATCTGAATCGTCTCCTATCATCAACGAATGGTGTAGGTAGCATCGTTACCAACATGGGACGAATGGCAAACAGGGGGATTGAACTCGCGCTCGAGTACGAAGTATTCAAGAACCGCGATTGGACAATCAGCTTGAATGCTAACTGGACAGCCAATAAGAGCGAGATTCTTGAGCTCGATGGCAACGACGAGATCGTGAATGGAATTGGCATCAACAGGATTGGTGAACGTGCCAACAGTGTATACCTCGTGAGGTATGCCGGTGTTGATCCTGATAACGGCGATGCGCTTTACTACAAGAAAGATGGTAAGACCATCACCAATGTGTATGATCCTTCCGATGCGGTGATAGTTGGAAGCTTCGATCCAAAAGGCTTCGGTGGTTTTGGTGCGAACATATCCTACAAAGGGTTTGAACTGTCTGCACTTTTCAACTATCAGTATGGTTTCGATATCTACAACCAGGCAAGAGTTGACGTAGAGAATCCGCAGTACTGGTTCTCCAATCTGAGCAGGAGCATGCTTCGTGAGTGGCAGCACCCCGGAGATATCACCGACATACCATCTCCGTTCAATGATTTCCAGGATGGAACAACAAGGTTCCTCGAGAAGGGAGACTTCCTCAGGTTCCGCAACATCATGGTCAGCTACACCTTCCCGCAAAGCCTGATTGGTCGCTGGAAGATCAGCAACCTCAGGGTATTTGCGCAGGGACAGAACCTTCACACATGGCATAATTTCCAGGGATACGATCCTGAAGTATTCACAGGAGTACTCACCGGCGCTCACTATCCCGCATTGAAGGCGATCACAATCGGCGCAAGCATTGGTTTATAAAAAATAAATGAGAAACAAATGAGAAGAAGAACATCACAATACATAGCAGTGCTCGCAGTCGCGGGCATTGCCTTCACATCATGCAACAAGACTGTTGACCTCGATCCGAGCCATACCATCAACGGTGATAATTTCTTCAAGACCGTTGATGAATACGACTTCGCGTTGACTGGCGCGTATAGAAACATCCGAGCTTCCAATAGTCTTTATGCAGGTGTTAACGGTGGCAGCGTGTGGCTTTCCGCAGTTGACATTGCTGCGGATAATTTCACTGGCGGTCCAAACAACCTTGGTAACCTTAACACTGCATTTCGCTGGAACTACACAGCTGATGGAGCTGTGCCACGTAATGCGTGGAATGCGGCTTATCTCGGAATTCAGTCGGCTAACCTCGCCATGAGAGGCATCGACAGGTTTGCAGCTACTGAGCCGTTGAAGGTTAACCGCATAGAAGGACAGGCAAGAACACTGAGAGCTCATCTCCATTTCGAACTCTTCCGCTGGTGGGCGAGCGAGTACGATCGCAATTCAACAGCGCTTGCAGTGCCGTATGTGAAGGTGTTCGACATCGAGCAGAAACC
>CBINHQ010000337.1:0-3363 GCA_966250475.1 uncultured Chitinophagaceae bacterium | reverse complement strand
TGCCTGGCTCTCTGCGAAATCTGCATTCACATCCTGCTGGCTTAAGGAGGTTTGGGTCTTGATATCCGCCGTATAACTATTGCTTTGCACTTCATCGTACACATAGCGGAGCCGGTTTGTAATCAACCGTCCCTCCAGGTCCCGCTCATACTGGTAGGTAAGGTTATCCATCTCGATCCCGCTTTCATTCTGATCACCGTTTCGGAAATAGGTGAGGATGTTCCCGTTGGCATCATAGCTGATGTCTTCAGCATAGTCTTCCAGCACACTGCCGATATCCCACTCAGATGCGCTTCCGATTGCACAATTTTTTCAAAGAACTTACCTTTTTCTAAAAATACAGTTTTCGAAAGGAAAAATCAACTAGCCGTCAGGTAAGGAATAACCTGAGCAATGTCCTGCAACAAGCCCGATAAAAAATTATCGCCCAAAAATTCTTTTTATCCTCAAAATGAACAGGAAGACCCTATATAGTTCAATGTCAATAATGGCAAGCACTTTTGATTATTAACCTGTTCTGCTAAATAGAACCTACTCCTCACATTCTTCAACAATTTCACCCTTGCAGCTATGCCTAATTTTTCTGATAGGAAGATTCTCGAGCAGACCATCGTTCTACCCTTTAAAAAGATATCCCACCCCCTCCATATACACTACCAGTTCCTTCTTTTTTAATTCTTCCTTCGATAGGTTGACTTCGTACTCCCCATTCCCATTGCATGTCAAAATCGTATCAACAGGCAAATAATCCTGGGGACCTAATTGATTACAAAGTAAAAAATACAATTTTTCTTCCCTGGTTGAATCAGTAAAAACTACTTTAGCCTCAAAACTCATGCTATCGGGTCCCAGCCTATTTGCGAACAAGTCAACAGTAAACTTTTCAATTTCACCCAGAGGAATACTTACCCGAGTCAGAGTATCTCCCTTCGCACTAACTCTGAACTTCTCGTGCCATCTCTTTGGCTCTTTCAAATTGCTTGTCGCGCATTGAAGCAAAAAAGCAGGTAATAATAGTAAGAACAAGAATGTTCTCATTTCTTTGATCATTTGATTGGCTGAGCAATTATCTAATTATTTCCCTCCATCTGTATATAATGAATGTTAATCATTCTGTAACTACCTCATTACCGAATTAACCAATTAACTAATTAACTAATTAACCAATTAGCTAATTACCCAATTGCCTCCGGCACGAAAACCTACTTCCTCCTCCTCGTCTTCCCATACAGATTCCTCGCCTGTTGCACGAGAGAAACGAATTCGCTTTGCAGGAAGTCACTCGGATCCGCAGTTGCGATTGCCAGGTTCTCGGCATCGATCCAGTTGATGTGTTTCGTATACTCCGATCCGCGAAGCAGCGAACCGAAGAGCGCTACCGCAGATGAGAAGCGGTATGATTTGTTGAGGACGTTGAATGGCACGAGGTTCATGCCTGCAGGGTGAACAAATTGCTGCTCCACCGATTCACCCGGATGCTTGTACTGCAACTTCACCCTCGCAAACTCGGGCGCCGCATTGGAAACGGAATCCACCGGTTTGTTCCTGAACACAACTTCAAAGATGCTCATCAGCGCCTGACCCGATCCTATCTCACCACCTTCAATCACCGATAGCGTATCCTTGAGCGCGCCTACCTTGTTGTCGTATCCAATCAGCCGGTATTCCTTCACATAGTTCGGATCGAACTCCACATCGAGGTACACATCATCGGCGACCGCGTACAGTGTTTGCGTGAACTCCTTCAGCAAGACCTTCTCCGCCTCATTGAAATTATCGAGATAGGCAAAGTTTCCATTGCCCTTCTTCGCCAGTGTCTGGATCTTCGAATCCTTGTAATTGCCCATTCCCACTCCCAGACAGGTGAGGTACACACCCGACTCGCGCTGTTCGGTGATCATCTGCTCGAGCTCCTCTTCTGACCTAAGTCCTACATTGAAATCGCCGTCTGTGGCGAGTATCACTCGATTGTTTCCACCCGGAATGAAATGGGTGCGCGCCACGCTGTATGCGAGTTTCACTCCCGCCTCACCCGGCGTCGATCCTCCCGGCGTAAGTCCGTCAATCACCTTGAGTATCGAATCCTTCTCCGCCCCACTGGTCGTATTGAGCATGATGCCCGTCGCACCGCCATACACAACTATCGCCACGGAATCCTTCGCGCGGAGGTTGTTCACCAGCAACCTGAATGCCGACTTCAACAAGGGAAGCCTGTTGGCCATGTCCATCGAACCGGAGATGTCGATCAGGAAGACGAGATTGCAGGGAGGCAGCGTATCGAGGTTCAGCTTCTTCGATGAAAGATGAACATAGAACAGATTGCTCTCGGGATTCCATGGACAGGCGCTTAGAGTGGTCTTCACCTGGAAGGGCTTTCCCGATGGCGGCTCATTGTAGTCGATGTTGAAGTAGTTTAGCATCTCCTCAATGCGGACCGCATCGGGCGGCACCATGGAATTGAGGTTGATGAACCGGCGGATATTGCTGTACGAAGCGCGGTCGACATTGAGCGACATCCCGGTGTTGGGAAATCTTCTCGCCTCCACGAAGCGATTCTCCACGATGCTCGCATAGGTCTCGTCGCCCGTGAACCAATTCTTCTGTTCATCGCGGCGCATGTTCCTGATCAGCGAAGAAAGTTTATCGCGCTTGATATTCGTGGCGGAGGCAGGAAGCGCTTTGAGCCGGACATTAAGATAGTTATCCGCATTTGCCACGATCCGCTCATGCCTGTAGCCATCGAGCGAAAAGCCAAATGTGTCAATCTGCTTGTTGTTGAGTATGCCAAACGAACCTTCCGTACCAGACCTGAACACATAACCCGTTCTGTAATTTAGAATCGTAACATTCTGCAAAGGATTCCCCGCTTCATCTTTCACTTCTCCCCTGAGGTAGTACTGGCAAAAGGTGGTTGCACTGAACAGCAGGCACAGCAATATGGTGCAGGTGGTCTTCACCCGGATATTTTACTTAAAGTTTAAAAAAAAGGGTGAAAAGACATAGTAAATTTAAGCTAATTGCTATATCTCTTTCAGATTCCTGCCGAGACCGTCGTAGTCGAGGCCATAGCCGACCACGAACTTGTTTGGAATCTCGAATCCGACGTAGTCGAGTTTCACCGGATGCTCGGTCGCTTCGGGCTTGTGCAGCAGCGTGGCGATGCGCATCGATGCCGGATTCTGGTGAAGGAGTTTGGGTAAGAAATTGAAAAGCGTTTTGCCGGTGTCGACAATGTCTTCGACGATTATCACATCCCTGCCGAAGAGGTCATCGTCGAGGCCGATGGAAGTAACCACGTTGCCGGTCGACTTCAACCCTTTGTAGCTTGCAATCTTGATGAAGCAGATCTCGGCCTCGATGGTA
>CBINHQ010000336.1:0-3394 GCA_966250475.1 uncultured Chitinophagaceae bacterium | reverse complement strand
ATCGCCGAAGTCGCAGTATGGACGGAAGGCATCGCCTCCATCACCCCAGCTCCCTGTGAGCGGAACTCCATATTCAGTAATCGTGATTGCTGAACCGGTATGGTTGTTCGTACCGTCGTACAGCGTGATCTGTCCCTGTGTGGAACCAGTCACTGCATACGGTCCGATGTTGTATATATTGTTTTCCCAATCGATTGCTGTTTGTCTCGGAATATATATCCTGGGGTCGTTACCGAAGGGCAACAACACTGGAGTATACTGCTGCACTGCACCTGTGAGGAGGTTCAACTGGTAGAAGTCGCAATTTGCCCCGGTAGAACTGTTTGCGGTTCCACCATCGAAATCATATAATACTCCATTGGTGAGACTGAAGTCAGCCCAATCGTAGAACCTGCTTCCTGTTCCCGTTCTCACGGGTTGAGCATAGATCTGCCAGAAAGAAACCGGCACGCGGTTCGCATCCAGTTCCACACGGTAAATAATTGATTCAACATTCTCGCTTGAGTTTGCTTCGATACCCCAATAGAGATGTCCGTCGTAAAATGCGGCAGCGCCGGATTCCACACCTTGTCCCATGATCGGCAATCCAAAAGTTGTCGCGTCCTGCACCACTACACCGAAGGTGTCCATGTCCACATCATACCTGCGCAATGCCTTTTCATTAGGATTTACACCCGATGGTGTTCCGGATAGACTATAGGTATAGTAAATAAGTCTGTTGTAGGGATCATACGCTACCGAGTTCATGTTGGAGTTAGTAGGATCCTCAAAGATGAATCTTGCATTGCCTGTTACCGGGTCTACATAATAAAACCTGTTACCTACAACGGCAACTACGTACGAAGGCATTCCGGTAAACGGACGGCTTACCTGGTAATAATCGTCGGGGTAAGATCCAGGTGAACAAGCTGAAACATCAGAAAGCCACCAGCTACCATCTTCACGGTTACAACCTGAGTTGGAACTCGTACCTGTATTAGTTATTGTAATAGTAAATGTTGTGAGAGGGCCTGCAATGGTAACATTCACTGTTGCTCTATTGTCATTCGTACATACCCTGTTGCTGTTTGCTGATACATTCGGACTGGTTCCATTATTGTTGTTAATGGTTAAAATGTCACTGCTTAGTATACCCAGGTTTATGTTTACCGGAGTCCCACTGTTGTTTGCGGTGAAAGTTGCCACCTGGCTTCTGTCCACATCATAAAGAGAAAACTGGAGATTCGATACGGGTTGGTCGAACGTGAATGTCACTGCGCCATCACCGATGAACTGCACATCCGCGCCGGAACCGAAGGAACCGGATTCACCAGTATGCGAAGTGTTATCACCTAATATATTGTTATCGTTGCTATAGTTATGAGTGACCACCAGTTTGTTTGCTCCAAACATATAGTATTGGGTCTGGGCCTGGGCCAGGGAGACATAATTCCTGATTTCTGAGTTATCCCGGGCGAAGAAATCCCTGTAGTCCCAATCAAGTACAGTGTTAGTACACTGGGCTTTCGATTCAGTGAGGGCTGATCCGAGTAGGATTAAAGCCAGGAGGCTCCTCAATAGGTGTTTTAACATAGTTCGGATTTGTGATTTTCAATAGATATGGCTTGGACTAAACTAGTGAATTAACCGGTGGGTCAACTGGAAGTCTGATTTTTGTCAACGCGGCGGGGGCGGTCTTGCACCAATTGATCAGGAGAGTACAGTTTTACCATAGGTTTTTACTAATTAATTCTCGCCGCTAAAGTTGAGAGTTTTTACCTATTGGTGCAATTAAAACGAAGGAATTCAGCAATAATTAAGTAGAAGTACAATTAATGAATTGAAAGAATACGAGTCTTAATCTGTGAAAGTTACTATACGCATTGATAATTGTTAATTAGCTAATTAGTCGATTGGCTAATTCCATAATCCTTAATTTTATAAAAACTAAAGCTCGTTTATGAATCAAAATAAGCCCGTGATTGGAGTTTCCTGTGGCGATCTGAATGGAATCGGCATTGAGCTCATCCTGAAGACATTTTCCGATAATCGCATCACTGATCATTGTACTCCAGTGATTTTTACATCGAATAAAGTGATGAACTTTTACCGCAAGGCGACTCCGGACCTGAACATGAGTTATCAGATCACAAAAGACTTCACGAGGCTTAATCTCAGACAGGTTAACGTATTCAATTGTTGGGAAGAAGACGTGGTAATTACACCCGGTCAACTCAACGATACGGGTGGTAAGTACGCCGTGCTATCACTTCAAACCGCGGTGGCCGCATTGAAGCAACGACAGATCGAAGGACTGGTGACGGCTCCTATACATAAGAAGAATATTCAATCAGCCGAGTTCACATACACCGGTCATACACCTTTTCTTAAAAGCATGTTTGGAATGAATGATGTGGTGATGATGCTTTGTGCAGGCGATTTCAGGGTGGCATTGGTAACGGAACACGTGCCGGTGGCTGATGTGGCAAAACATATAACTAAGGAAGCGATACTCAGCAAGCTCGTCATTATTAATAAGAGCCTGCAGCGCGACTTCGGCATTGACAAGCCAAGGATTGCAGTACTTGGGCTCAACCCGCATGCAGGCGATGAGGGACTGATAGGCAGCGAAGAGGAAAATATCATCAAGCCTGCCATACGCGAGGCGAAGAACAATAACATACTTGCGGTAGGTCCCTACAGCTCTGATGCTTTCTTCGCACGCAGGCATCATGAAAAATTCGATGCTGTGCTTGCGATGTATCACGACCAGGGCCTGATCCCCTTCAAGGCGCTCGCCATTGGAGAGGGGATGAACTTTACAGCCGGACTTCCCATTGTCCGTACCTCACCCGACCACGGTGTTGCCTTCGACATCGCGGGTAAGAACAAGGCCGATACCTCCTCTTTCATGACGGCTTTGTTTGAATGTATCAATATTATCAATCAGCGCAAGGCCTATGACGAAAACCGGAAAAACCCAGTGAGGAAGATTTCTCCAGAGGCGTTTGCGAGGATGGAGGATGAGGAATTGGCTAATTAATTAATCAATTAGCTAATTAATTAATTAGTTAATTGACCCGACTCTATCGAAATTCTACGAATTCTCCTGCTCTGTGGATGAGGGCGTTAAGTGTCCAAAAAAATATTTTACCAAATCCTTGCAAATTTGACTGCGAGATATTACGTTTGTGCCTGTTACGGAAAACCACATACAAATACGGAAAACTACGCATGATTTTTACTCCGTATTTATTCGAAAGGTCCCGTAGCCAAAACCCAGATGAGAACAATTTGCACCCTTTTACTATCTGCCATCACCTGGCTTAGCCTCCACCAGGATTCCGTGGCTCAGGTCAGAACCTCCGCCTCAACCATCCATAATGAAAATTCAGCAAGTTACCTCTCGGGGTTC
>CBINHQ010000335.1:0-3395 GCA_966250475.1 uncultured Chitinophagaceae bacterium | reverse complement strand
GAAAGTTGAAAGAGTCTTACTAAATTTTCATCCCTTAAACTTTTAAACCTTTAAACTTTTAAACCTTTAAACTTTTAGCCTTTCCCAAAGAGTTAGCTCCTATACGGAAACTTCCTGGACGCGTTTTTCATCAGTGCATCAACCAGCTTCGTAGTCGATGAGCCTACTGAACCCGAAGCTTCGTAATCGTATTTCCAGAGCAGATCGCCTGAAGTTCCATCGTGAATGTTAATGGTGGTTTCTACCTTATTGGTATTCCCCCAGGCGCCGATGAGCAGACCAACGGCCACGGCTGCGCCCTCCGACATAGGCTTTTCCATTCTTGAACGGTTTTGAAGTACGGCATCAACACCGAGAATCTTCGCAAGTTCAGCCCTGTCGACCGTCGCGAGATCGCTGTAGCTGATATTCGCATCCTTCAACAATGCATTCGTGCGATTCACATCCTGGAAGGTAACTGTGTAGTCCAACTTGTTCGACCTTCTCAGGAACCAGCTATACATCTTGTCCTGGATATCGAAACCAGTTTTCATCGTCATTTCCTCCATTTGTTCGGGAGTCGTGCTCTTTGCCTGGTTGGGGCGAAGCTGAATGGTTACATCCGCAGGAAGGATGGCAACCTTTTTATGTTTAGCAAGGGCGGCATTAAATGCGGAAGACTTATAGATCTTTGGTCCGCATGACATCAACAATAGAATAAGGCTTAAAGGCAGAAGAAGTGCTTTTTTCATTTTCTGAATTTTTGATTGGAATTCCTTGATTAGTGTCCAAAGAAAAATCCAGAAGGGATGAAGAACTATGATGAAGTGATTGAATTGCTAAAATCCACGCATGAAGTGCCATTAACTAATTAACTAATTAGCTAATTAGTCAATTGGTACTTGCATACGCAAGCACGATCTGGTCAAATCTCGCTACCGGAATCGGAATGTGCGCCTTCTCCTTTGCGAAATAGCAGTCCAGGGTGCCATCTGAATTGAATCCCTTTAATTGCGTATGTCCACGGAAGTCAACCCCGCCGAGTCCATACCATTTGAATACGGCTTCCTTCGCGCTCCAGAGTTCGGTCAGCCTGCCAAAGTCGGGTTCGCCTTCGTTTATTCGGAAGATTTCCTGTTCTTCTTCAGACAAGAATTTATTCCTGATCGTGAATATCGTTGGAACCGGAACCTCGATATCGATGCCCACGCGATGAGTGGTGCTGACGATCACCGCCGCAAAATCGGCACAATGTGAAATGGAAAACTGGTACCTCGCATCGGGGATGTAGGGCTTTCGCGTGTCTGCGATTTGTATGAGCTCATACGGAAAATCGGGAAAGAGATATCGTAATAAAAACCTTCCGGCCAGGTGCTGAAGTCGCTTGTGGGGATGAGTCACTTCCCTGTGCAACGGCACATTTCCCTTAAAGAATTCCTCCGACTCTTCGATCTTCCAAATTCCCAGGCGGGTGGATTCGTTGATTTGTTGTTGAAAAAAAACTGGCACTTCGCTGATTTCTGGTTTAAGCCTGCTGGTATCGGGTTAAGATTTCCGTTAGTTTTGCCTCGCCCGATAAAAGTATAAAACATGATCCTATCAGATCTCAGAATTTTAGAAGAAATCGAAAAAGGCACGATTAAACTCGACCCATACAACCGCGAAAATCTCGGGAGCAACTCCTACGACGTGCACCTGGGAAAATGGCTGGCCACCTACCGCGAACACATCCTCGATGCAAAAAAACACAACGAGATCGAGTATTTCGAAATTCCCGAAGAAGGCTTCGTTCTCTACCCGCATCTATTCTACCTGGGCGTGACGATGGAATACACTGAAACACACGCGCACGTTCCCTTCCTGGAAGGCAAGTCAAGCACTGGAAGGCTGGGCATCGACATTCATGCCACTGCAGGCAAGGGCGATGTGGGCTTCTGCGGCCACTGGACCCTCGAGATCTCAGTGAAACAGCCGGTGAAGGTTTACAAAGGTATGCCCGTAGGACAACTCATCTACTTCCCGGTAGATGGAGAAATCGAAGTAAAATACAACCAAAAGAAAAACGCCAAATACAGCGGACAACCTGATAAGCCGGTGGAGAGTATGATGTGGAAGAACAGGTTTTAATTAGTTAATTAGTTAATTAATTAATTAGTAAATGTTATTTTGGTCCGTAGAACATTCCGTACTTTAAAAAAACTAAACACACACACATGAATACTGGGAAGATTTTCCAATTGGCCCTTGGCCTCTGCCTGTTGCTTTCTGGCACTGCAATCGCGCAGGAAACAAAAAAGATCGATCGCGAAAAATTTTCTCTTCAATATCCCGCCACATGGGCCATTGCCACAGAGGACGAAGACTACGATCCTGATGCATTATTCAGCATCGACGCTCCCGATGAAGAGAATTTCGTAATGTTCTTCTTTTTCGACATGGAGATCGACGCCGATGAAATGATCGACCTCCAGGTTGAAGCATTCACTGCAGAACTTCTCAAGAACCCAACCAACACAAGTTTTACTTCATGGGGAGGCCTGAAAGGCAAAGGCGCCCATCTAAAGGGAGAATTCCTGGGCATGTTCCCGGGTAATATCCGCATCTTCGTTCATGCTACAGAAAATCGAAGCATGCTGGTGGTGGAACAATACTACGATACGAATGCGGACGAAATCAGGAAGAAACTCAAGGTTATCTCTGATTCGTTCGCATTCAAGAACCCAATCAATTAACTAATTAGCTAATTAGTTAATTAGTTAATTGATCAGAGTTTTTCTGTTCCAAATTTCTTGTAATAGGCAATGAGCCAGGCTACCACTTCATTGTAGGTTTCTTTTCCTGCTGGCTGATTGTTTGCCTTGAGATAATGGCTGTATCCCCACATGATCACGGGCTCGACGGGATTCTTGTATTTAGTGTAGAATTCTCTCGATTCCTCAATATCATTTATCACTTGCGGGTGGAGTGATTTGTAGAACATATTTGCTAATGCAGGATCTCTCTTGCGCAATTCTCCAAGGGTATAATTGAACATGTCGAGGTACATCGAATAACGAAAGGCAACGGAAGGAAAAGTTCTGCACGCGAGGTACGCCACGAAGTTTGCTTCGTTCTCCCGAGCATAACCTAATTGATGCGCGATCTCATGTGTGGTAACGAATGGCTCGAGCGCACGCGGTATGGTAGTGTTCACCTGCGCTTCCCCCGAAAAAGGATTGTAATAACCCTGAAACCCGAGATAGTTGCCCGCATAACTGAAGATGGATGGCTTCACCGAGGCGTGCTTATACTTCAGAAAAGGGTACTCCTCCGCCAGGTAACTGAATGCCTTCTCTCCTTCGTGAAAAAGTTCGGGCTTGCGATTGAGCTTGCGCCTCTCCTCTTCTGTCACCTGCTCGGCATAAAAATTCAATCGT
>CBINHQ010000334.1:0-3413 GCA_966250475.1 uncultured Chitinophagaceae bacterium | reverse complement strand
GAATTGAAATTAGAACTGAAGGGCAACCATCGTTTGAGTAAGCGAAGGAATCCGTATCAGTTCCGGTGCTGCGGCTAAGCGCCCGCCATTGAATATCGATCTTCTTATCGGCAGCGATCTTCTCCACAAATCCCAAAAGCTTATTATGCACTGCAGGTGCGTATGAAAGCACTGGTCCCTTACCACAATGACATTCACCCTCGATGTTCTTATTGATCATCGGCGTGGTAGTATCATGCGTAACGTCGGTCACGATAGCGATGTTGGGTCGTATCCTGCGCGAGATCATCTCTGCTCCGCGAAGCCCGATCTCTTCCTGAACCGCATTCACCACATAAAGCCCGAACGGAAGCTTCTTCTTATTCTCTTTCAGCAGCCTTGCCACTTCCGCGATCATGAATCCCCCAATCCTGTTGTCGAATGCACGGCCGATATAATAATCATGCGCCAGTTCATCGAAGCCATCCTGGTAGGTTACAACTGCGCCCACATGAATGCCGAGCGCCTCCACTTCCTTCCTGTTGCGCGCACCGCAATCAAGCCAGAGGTTCTCCGTCTTCGGTTGCGTTTCCTTGCTGTCGTTTCCGTGACGTGTATGAATCGCCGGCCAGCCAAACACAGCCTTCACCGGTCCCTTCTTTCCATGTATAATCACCCTCGATGCGGGCGCCGTCTGATGGTCCACACCTCCGTTGCGCTTTAGATAGATGAGCCCTTCGGGTGTCACATAGTTCACAAACCAACTGATCTCATCCGCGTGTGCCTCGATCACCACCCTGAATTCATGCTTCTCATTGACCACACCAACGGCTGTACCATACGGATCCACATAATGACTGTCCACATAGGGCTTCAAATAGTCGAGCCAAAGCTTCTGCCCCCATGTCTCGAATCCCACAGGGGAAGCATTATTAATATATTCTTTCAAAAATTTAAACGACTTGTCGGTGATAATTCCCGGCTTCTTTTTATTCACGCTTTTTGCCATAGTATTCTGATTTTTTCAATTTCTGGTTGGTGTAAATCCTCGCCTGAGTCCAATGCTACCGCGCACAAATGTAACTAAATCCACGCCAACAGGGTCAGTACCGAGGATAGCGCCATCAACCCGTCGAGGACAAAATAAAAGAGCATGTCCGAAAAATTCCTTCGTGCATGATTGTACAATGCGGCCGTAATGATGCCGGGCACAAGCAGCATCAAAATGATCAGCACGGAATGACCATAGAGTTGCATCGCAACTGTGGCAGCAACGTATACCATCAATGAAAACAGGAAGAGATTCCTGATCCCCGTTTCACTCATGTACGTGATAAGGCTCCTGATTCCCTTCGCCCGATCGTCAAACCTGTCACGGTAATCGAAGAGAATGCAGATGGCATAGATCAGGAAGAATCTTGAGCAAACGAAGAGAAAAAAATCTCCCTGGTGTTCGGCCTGCGTGGTGACAACCGGCAGTACCGTGGTGACGAATGTCCAAACACCGGCAAGGAAAATGGTCTTTCCAATTGCAATCCTCCTCAATGCCCTGAACCAGGGATGAGGAATCTTGGGCGCCGAATAGAGGAAGGTGATGAATGCCCCAAGTATCAGCCATGGCCAGTACTCCAGCAGCATGAGGAAGAAATATGCTGAACCTGCAATGCCTATGAAGAAAAGAAAGAGGTGAACGTTCTTGTATTTGTTCAGCCAGGCGATTCTCGGCGAAGGTATCTGCGAATCAAGTGTGAGATACCAGTGAAAGCTGTAGCTCGTGATGCTGGAGAAGAAAACAAATCCGAGGTAATTTAGATCCGGTGGTTGATGCAGGATCAACTGATAGGTCTGCATGGCCATGACGACCGCGCAACCGGCGATGAAGAGGTTACTGTAAACAAAAAAATCGATGATTCGCTTAGGGACATGCATCCTTAAGGCAGGAGAATGACGATCTGTTCAGTACTGATGGTGTCGCTCTCGTTTCCTTCCTTATCCCTTACTGCGAGCCTGAACATCACCGTATCATTTTCGGAGAGGCTCTCCTTGAGCCTGTTGTATTCGAGTTGAAGAGTTATCTCACCCTTGTCCCTCTCAGGAAATTCAGGAAGGGTATAATAAAAGGTATCCACGAGGTCGGGATGACCTGTTCCCAGAGGAAGCGCATTTAACCTCAGCTTTGCTGCGAAGAAATCGCCCTCGCTGAGATCGCCTTCTTTGTCGAAATAGTCCAGGCGGATGGAAAGTGTCTGGTTTTGCGCCAGCTCTAAAGTATTTATGCTGCGAACCTCGATGCGGGGTTTTGTCTCAAACTTATCTTTGCTACAGGCAAACACCAACAACGCGATTGAGCCGACGAGGAGTGCAGGGATTGTCTTCATTTCACACAATTGTATATAAACAAATATAAGTTTTTATTGGCGAACCGGGACCGGGATGGAAAGTCAACAGAACGATAAAATTTTCAGTATTAAGAACGACAATGAGTTCAGAGAGGTTGCCCTTTGGACCTTCAGGCGCCAGTATGGGCAGAACAGCCTGTACAGGGAGTTTTGCGATATCCTGGGAGTCACGCCCAAAAAAGTGAACTCTTTGGAGAAGGTTCCCTTCCTGCCCATCCGATTCTTCAAGTCGCACGAGGTAAAGACTGGCAGCTTCGAGCCTGAACTCGTATTTGAAAGCAGTGGAACCACGGGCATGCGCAACAGCAGGCATCTTGTGAAGAGCGCGGAATTGTACAAGGAAAGTTTCATGGAGGGATTCCGGTTAGCCTACGGGGAACCTTCAAAATATTGTATTCTCGGCCTCCTGCCTTCCTACCTCGAGCGTGGCAATTCCTCGCTAGTGCACATGGTAGGAGAACTGATCAGAAGGAGCGAAAACCCTGACAGTGGATTCTACCTTCGGGAAGAAGAAAATCTGCACGAGCTTTTGTTGCGACTGGAAGACGCAGGGCAGCCTGCAATTCTCATCGGAGTCACTTTTGCCTTGCTCGACTTCGCCGAAAAATACAGGATGAACCTTCGTCACACCATCGTTATGGAGACAGGAGGGATGAAGGGGAGGAGAAAGGAGATGATACGTGAGGAACTACATTCAATATTGAAGGATGCATTCGGAGTAAGCGAAATTCATGCTGAGTATGGAATGACGGAACTACTCTCACAGGCGTATTCAAAAGGAAACGGCATCTTTCATTGTCCGCCATGGATGAAGGTGTTCGCGAGGGACGAAACGGACCCACTGAGGGTAGGGAGCAGGGAACAGGGAGCAGGGAGCAGGGAACAGGGAACAGTGAACAGTGGCGCGCTCAACATTATTGACCTTGCGAATATCCACTCATGCAGTTTCATTGCCACCGATGATGCCTGCCGGATACATGCTGATGGAAGCTTTGAGGTGACCGGGAGGCTGGATGGGAGCGATCTCCGGGGATG
>CBINHQ010000333.1:0-3430 GCA_966250475.1 uncultured Chitinophagaceae bacterium | reverse complement strand
CAAACTCGCTGGAGAATGCAACCAGCACACCAATCACAAACCATGTTGGCAGGCCGATAAGTATACTGAAGATATAACGCTTGAATCGCTCTGTCTTTTCAAACAGCATGAAGAAATCTCCTCGCTTAACCGTACGTTTCTTCACATCATGAAACATTACCGATTCATAAACTGAGATTCGAAGAATGAGGAGCATCAATCCCATTCCTCCACCGATGAAGTAACAGGTTCTCCAGTGAAAGTTTTCTTTCATGATGAAGGCTACTACAGCGCCAGTGAGCCCAATTCCCGCCACAAGAGAAGTCGCAATTCCCCTCTTCTCTCTTCGCACCAATTCTGACACAAGAGTGATGCCCGCGCCGAGTTCACCTGCCAGTCCGAGACCCGCAATGAACCTTATCCATTTGTATTGCTCAACTGTTTCTACAAGTCCATTGGCAATGTTAGCGAGTGAGTACAGAATGATTGAACCAAAGAGCACACTTAATCTTCCGCGCTTATCGCCTACGATGCCTGCAATGATTCCTCCAACTAATAGTCCCCACATTTGCCATTGAAGAATGGCTTCACCCTGAGTGAGTATTTCCAGGTCAGAGAGTCCGAATGATCTCAGGCTTTCGATGCGAATGATGGCGAACAGCAGAAGGTCGTAGATGTCTACAAAATACCCCAGTGCTGCTACGATTACGGCTACGTTGAATATTGATTTATTCCTGTTTGCCTCCATGTATATAGCAGTTATGCGATTGGTTCGTCGGGTGGCGGCACTACCGCCTTCTTTGCAAAGAAGAGTTTATATAATACGGGAAGCGTGGTCACGAGAATGATGCCGATCGTGATTGCTTCAATGTGATCCTTAAGGCTGAAGCCGAACTGCCTCTGCACCCATGAGTCGAGGAAGTAACCTCCCAACATCATTGAACAAACCCATGCAAGGCTGCCGACTACGTTGTAGAAAATAAATGCTGACCTGTTCATCTTAACAATTCCCGCAACAATCGGCGCAAAAGTTCTCACAATGGGAAGGAACTTCGCGAGGAAGATTGTAGCCTTTCCATATCGATTATAGAATTCGGTGGCGCGCAACAAGTGCTTCTTTCTAAATAGCCACGTCTCTTTTCGCTCGTACAAAAGCGGACCCGTCTTGGCTCCGAACCAATAGCCGACAAGGTTGCCGAGAATGGATGCGATGATCACCATTACTATTATGGAGAAATGAGGCCATCCGAAATCAGTGGGTGTATCCTGCGGAATGCCTATGAATTTATTTGAGATTTTGTCGAGGTAAACACCTGCAGCGAAAAGAAGTGAATCGCCAGGGAAGAAAAATCCAACGAACAAACCCGTTTCCGCGAACACCACAAGCAGGAGAATGTACAGCCCGCCATAATCAATGATCCAGTCTATGAAGCTCTGAAGAAAACCCAACAGGTGAATGTCAGCCATGTCTTTAGTTATGAATTTGTTTGTGTTTGAATTTTGAGCATGCTATCCTATGAGCGTATCCGCTGCTTTTTCATCGAAGTTACGCGCCTTTTCGTCGTCGAACTCACCCTCCCACCTTGCGATCACACAACTTGCCAGGGTGTTGCCTACCACGTTTACGGAAGTCCGCGCCATGTCCATCAGCTCGTCTATGCCATAGATCGCCATGATGGGCCAGAGGGGGAATTTGAAAGTATCGGCAGTAGCGATCAGGATCACGAGCGAGGCTCTTGGAACGGCCGCCACTCCCTTGCTGGTAAGCATCAGCGTAAGCCCAATGAGTAGCTGCTCGCCGATGGAGAGGTCCATACCCGCCGCCTGCGCCACGAAAATTGATGCGAGTGAAAGGTATAGCGTGGTTCCATCAAGATTAAAAGTATATCCCGTAGGAATTACAAAGGAGACAATCTTTCTCGGCACGCCAAACTTCTCCATGTTCTCAAGCGCCTTGGGAAGCGCGGAGTCGGAACTGGTGGTTGCGAATGCAATTGATACAGGTTCGCGAATGGCCTGAATGAATTTCTTAATGGGGATCTTCGCTACCCAAAGTGCAATTGGCAGTAACACCAACAACAGGAAAGATATCAGCGCAAGGTAAAGTGTGATGAGCAACAGGAAGAGATTCTCCAGAACATCTATTCCAAGATGGCCAACAGTTACCGCAATTGCCGCACCTACACCAAATGGCGCAAAGTGCATGATGATGTTGGTAAACCTGAACATCGTCTCAGCCAGGCTCTCTGCGAAGTCGAGCATGGGCTTCTTCTTTCGCTCATTCAGCAATGCGAGAGAAATACCAAAGATCACGCTGAACAAAACTATCGGCAACACATTACCCTCATATATCGACTTGATGATGTTCTCCGGAACGATATCGATAATGTGATCCTGCCATCCTTTCGGCGGCACATCAGGCAGGCGATCGAGCATGCCCTGAGGCATCTCTATTCCTGCGCTGTCCATTATAGCTATCACCTTAGTCTGAAGTTGTTTCTCTGATGACTTTGGCAGTTCACTCAAGAGTTCCTGAGGCACTTCAATTCCCTGGCCTGCCTTTGTCACATTGATGAATATGAGTCCGATCACAAGCGCAATGGTAGTGACAACCTCGAAGTACGCGAGGGACTTCCATCCCATTCTTCCCACCTGCTTGAGGTTTGAATGGCTGGCGATTCCCACGACAAGTGTGGCAAAGAGCAACGGTGCAACAATGGTCTTGACAAGCCGAAGGAATATTGTGCTGAGAAATTTGAGGTCTTGCGAGAACTCCCGGAAGTCCAGGCCGATCTCAATACCCATTGCCATGGCGACGAGTATCCATGTAGTTAGTGAACGCTTGTAAACAGCAAACAATACCAGGCTGGCCACAAGGATCCACCGGGATGTCATGAGGATAGTTCTGTCGAAGCTCATCACCCCCTTCATGTCCAAAAAGTGAAGGATGCAAACGATGGTGAGGATGATCAGGCTGAGCAGTCCAGCTTTGCGTGTATTCATATGAGCCGCGTAAAGTTTCAAAACTAAAGGTTTACTGGCAAAAAATGGCAATTTCAATGGAAGCAGTTTATTCCGTTCGTGGATAAAAATGTTTCCTCCTGTTGAATATTTATTTACTTTACGCACCCAAAAGACCACAAATACCAAAATCTGACTGCATGTTGAAGACAATCGGAAGGGCGAGGGGCCGGATGAGATCTACAAGGGAATATCCCTCATTATTCTTTTCTATTTGCAGTGCACCACAATACCTTATTAGTTTAAATGGTTTAAGAGTTTAAAGGTTTAAAGGTTTATGGGTGGGGTGTGTTTGGGGTTTGGGGTTTGGAGTTAGGAGTTTGAAGTTTTTTCACATTAATAAATAATACGAACCAGTAATCATCATTGCATAATAAAAATAAAGTATGAGTTTATTTGTCAGGAAACCCATGAATGTGCTGATGAATGA
>CBINHQ010000332.1:0-3432 GCA_966250475.1 uncultured Chitinophagaceae bacterium | reverse complement strand
CCAATCAGTCCGGCCTGGTAGAGAAAATCTCTCCGCGATTGTTTATTGCCCATTTGAATGATTTTGGCTGCCCTGTCTTTCCCTCAAAAACGATGCTACCTTAATCATCGGCGCGATCCATCATTCATCTTCATTGTTATCCTGTGAAATAAACAAGCACACTAATCACCAACGCCAACAATATTATCGAAATGAGAATATCTGATTTTGTGTAACTATCCCTGTTCGCCTTGCGCTGTTCCGGCGTGAGCGTTGACCATGTCAAGCCAACAATCTGCGCCTCGCTTGGTTTCGGAGTTGTGAGACTTCCAATCACTGCCGCAATCATGCAAAGCACGAAACTGAAAATGGCGAAGTGCGAGAAGTTAAGCGTGGCATACCAATGAGCGAATCCGCTGAGGTCATTCTTGAACAATTCAAGCACGATGCGAAGCGCACCAGCGAACAATCCGAAGAAGAGCGTGACGATCGCTCCTTGTGCATTCATTCGTTTCCACAATACAGCAAGCAGGAAAACGGCAGTAATTGGTGGCGCGATGTAAGCCTGCACATTCTGCAGGTATTGATACAACACGCCGCCTCCGATTCTTTCCATCACCGGGATCCAAAGCATGCCGAGTAACACGATGATGCCTGTTGCGATCTTTCCCGTTCGTATCAATTTCTTCTCAGGCGCATCGGGATTCAATCTTCTGAATATGTCGACGGTGAATAAAGTAGACGCGGAATTAAAGACTGACGCGAGCGAGCTCATCAATGCGGCAAGCAGGCCGGCCGCTACGAGTCCTTTCAATCCCGCAGGAAGCAGATGCTGTACGAGGATCGGAAAGACCTCGTCGGGTTTGTCGTAGTGAATGACGTTCTTCTGTTTCAGTCCGAAGGCAATGATCCCCGGAATGAGAAAGATGAAGATCGGTGCGAGTTTGAGATACGCTCCGAAGATCGCTCCCCTTCTTCCAATCTTGATGTTCTTCGCCGCAAGCGTGCGTTGCACGATGTACTGATCGGTACACCAGTACCAGATTCCCACGATCGTTCCGCCGATGAGCAATCCTGTCCATGGAAAATCGGGGTCCGATGCAGGTCGCCACATGTTGAAGTGATCGCTGCCAACAGTGGCCTTCAGTTCTGTCCATCCTCCCACTTCGCGTAGGCCGAGAATGGTGATGAGCGCCGAACCGAGAAGTATCAACACAGTTTGTAAGGCTTCGGTGTAGACCACCGCGCGCATTCCTCCCAGGATGGTGTACAAGCCCGTAACGATTACAGTGACGATGGCGCCGTCGAAGAAGTCCACATCCAACAATTGCGAAACCACAATTCCTCCCGCGTAGATCGTCACCGAAACTTTTGTGAGCACATAGCCCACAATCGAAAATATTGAGAGGAACCACCGCGACCTTCCATCGAATCTTTTTTCGAGAAACTCCGGCATAGTGAAAACGCCGCTTCGCATGTAGAAGGGAAGGAAGAACCAGCCAAGCAGCAACACGATCCATGCATGCAGTTCATAGTGCGCCATGGGTGCGCCCGACTCGGCGCCCGTGCCCGCGAGACCGACCACGTGCTCGCTTCCGATGTTGGAGGCGAAGATGGACGCGCCGATTACGAACCATCCTACATTTCTTCCTGCAAGAAAATAATCTTCTGTTGTCTTTGTCTTCTTCAGGATTACCCACCATGCCACGCCAAGCAACAAGGCAAAGTATCCTGCAAGTACGATCCAGTCTAATGACTCAAGGGATGGTTTCATTTCCTCTTAATGGATTACGAAGGTGATTTTAGAAATTAGTATTTCAGACCGTTCAAATGTATCGGTTGATAATGTTTTCCAGCAATTCCTGCCTGCCGCTCACTGTTGCAGGCTCTCCGTTTTCCAATGCGAATTTTCGCAGGTCTTCGAGAGAGAGTTTGCCATTCTCATACTCTTTTCCCTTTCCACTATCGAACGAGGCATAACGCTCTTTCCTGATCTTGCGGTAATCCGATTTCTGCAACACCTCGTCAGCAATCACCAACGCTCTCGCGAAAGCATCCATTCCGCCGATGTGCGCGTAAAACAGGTCGGCGGGATCGGTGGAGTTCCTCCTGATCTTCGCGTCGAAGTTTATGCCTCCACCTCTGAAACCTCCTGCTTCCATGATCACTAGCATCGCTTCAACTAGTTCGAGAACGTTGTTGGGAAACTGATCCGTGTCCCAGCCATTTTGGTAATCGCCGCGATTTGCATCGATGCTTCCGAGCAATCCGGCATCAGCGGCGACCTGCAACTCGTGTTGGAAGGTGTGACCTGCGAGCGTGGCGTGGTTCACTTCGATGTTGAGGCTGAAGTCTTCGAGCAGATCATATTGCCTAAGAAATCCGATCACGGTCTCAGTATCATAATCATATTGATGCTTGCTCGGCTCGCAGGGCTTGGGTTCGATGAAGAATTTACCTTCGAATCCGTTCTTCCTTGCATAATCCTTCGCAGTGTGCAGGAATCTTGCGAGGTGATCCTTCTCGCGCTTCATGTCTGTGTTCAACAGCGTCATGTATCCTTCACGTCCGCCCCAGAACACATAGTTCTCTCCTTTCAGCCTGATCGTGGTATCGAGTGCAGCCTTCACCTGTGCACCCGCATGAGCGAGCACATGAAAATCGGGATTGGTCGCAGCGCCATTCATGTACCTGCGATGAGTGAAGAGATTGGCTGTGCCCCAAAGCAGCTTTACTCCACTTGCATTTTGTTTCTGCTCCAGGTATTCTGTAATTGAATTAAGTCGTTTCTCATTTTCTTCGATGCTGTTTCCGTAATCGATCACGTCCACATCATGAAAGCAATAAAATGGAATGCCCATCTTCGTGATGAATTCGAAGGCCGCATCTGCTTTGTTCTTCGCACGCTCGATGGGGTCTTTGCCTTCATCCCAGGCAAATTGATGCGTGGGCTCACCAAAAGGATCCGCACCCTTGTTGCAGAAGCTATGCCAGTAGGCACAAGCAAACCGCAGCCATTCCTTCATGGATTTTCCCGCTACCTTTCTGTTCTCATCATACCAGCGAAAGGCAAGCGGATTGTCCGAATCCCGACCCTCGAACCTGATCTCACCTATTCCTTTGAAATATTCCTTTTGTCCTAATGTTATTGCCATTCCCATTTTTTTTTGAAATTAAGTAAAACTAAACGACAGTACATCCCTATCGGAAGATGAATTGATTTGTTCTGTAAGCATTTCTTTCCATTTCTCATAAATTGCATTGTACTGTTCAATGTTTTCAGGCTCTTCCCTTCCGACTGGTTTTCTTCCTTTGAATGCTTCATCCGCATCCGCAAAAAGTCCCGCACCAATGCCCGCGCCCATGGCGGCTCCGTAGCTTCCATCTCCTTCATAAAACTCTACAGAAAGATTTGAGACTCCGGCAAACGTCTGCGTGAAGACATCGCTGAGA
>CBINHQ010000331.1:0-3439 GCA_966250475.1 uncultured Chitinophagaceae bacterium | reverse complement strand
AATGCAGGTGGCGGCGATGACGAGGAATTTGCGGCTGAAATGGTTCTTCATGATGGAGTTTAGGGTTAAGGGATTAAGGGTCATTCACCAATTGACTAATTAGCTAATTAACTAATTAACTAATTATTTATTTCGCTAATTCGAAAAGCCTGAATCTTCGGAGAATATCCTGCCGAAAGCGTAAACCTCACTAACAGCTTCGCCTTCTCTCCCCTGATAATGAACGAACCCCTCAATCTGTTTTCAGGAATAATCTCTTCGACTCTGATAATCTTTCCTGCCTTTGCAAAAAGCATTTTGGATTCGTTTCTCAATGATTCTATGAAGTAATCATCGAAGAAATTTTCGGCGAATATTCCTGTGCTCTCCGCATCCTTCCAATCGGGAAGAAGATTCAATAACTGATCCTTACGTTCGAGTAGTATTGCAGTTGGTTCAATCTTTCGCGGCTCCAGTTTAGCGACCTTGATGAGCGTATCGACGATTCTCGTAGCAAGAATGGATGTGGGAGCATACGTCACATTGGCGAAAATAGCCACTCCGATTCCGTATTCAGGCAATATCTGCCAAACACTTCCATAGCCAGGCAGTCCACCCGTGTGCGTGATTGTCTGCCGGCCTTCGCAATCCTTTACCCAACGCAAACCGTAACCGTATGCGGTTACAGTTGCGCACGCACGACCAGAAGGATATTTGTAGTTCGCATTGAGAATGGGATAGTTTGCCGGTCTGTGCATTTCTCGGACCGTACTCCTCTTCACCGGTCCTGATTGAGCTGCATCAGAAGGAGGCCAGGCCGACTGATGAAAGGCCATGTATTTGCTGAAGTCTTCAATCGTAGTGATCATCCCTCCCATCGCACCACCGGCTCCATCGTGCAAAATGGGTTGTTGCACCCATTTTCCATTCACCCATCTGTATGCAAGCGCAAGTTGATTTGCCGGAACCTCGGCATACTCCCAATAAGTGTCATTCATGTCCAGAGGCTCAAGTATTTTTTCCCTAATAAAATCCTGGTAAGATTGGCCTGATGCATTGCGGATCACAAAGCCCAGTGTCATGTAGCCGAGGTTGCTGTATTCGTAAGCTACACCCGGCACGTTGGAATAGCTGAGACCTGCATTGATAAACTGGAGGAGTTCTTCATCACTGTAGGCAAGCTGTCTGTCGCCGGAAGGATTGTCCTCTGGAAGACCAGCCGCATGCGTGAGCAGATCACGAATGGTTACCACAGGTGCATCCTTCGTAGGAAGCTCATGACTTCCATAACCCGGAACGTATTTTGAAACCGGATCATCGAGGTCGAGCTTGCCATCGTCACGAAGGAGGAGAATCGCCATTGCGGTGAAGCTCTTGGTCATCGAAGCAATCCTGAACGCGGAGTTTGTCTTCGCGGGAGTCTTCTTTTCTACATTGATGAAACCCGTTGCCCCTAATAAAATCAGGTGACCATCCACAACGATGCCATAGCTGATTGCCGGAGCCTTGATAGATGTCTGGTAATCCTTCACCATCTTTTCTATCATTGGCATGGATTTCTTAATTCTATCGAGTCTTCCGGGGTCGTTGAATCCTGATTGTGCAAATGCATTTAAAGTAATAGAAATTAAAAGGAGAGCGACTACTGTTTTCATCATTGCGCCTGATTTTACCTTGATTGTAGATTGATTTTTCAGGTAGCAATTTACCTGATTGTGACCGACGAAGTTCATTTTTTCTTGCTAAACAAGCCTTTCCTCTTCTTCCTTGTGCTACCGATAAGATAGCCATAAGGTTGAAGCGGTTCCACGTGGTCGCAAATGATCTTCACGATACCAAGAAGCGGAATGGCCAGCACCATGCCGGGGATGCCCCAGACCAGCTCGCCAATCACGAGCGCGATGATGGTGAACATGGGACTGATGTTTACTTCTGCGCCGACCACCAGAGGCTCGAGCAGATAGGTCTGAAAGAATTGAATGGTGGCATAAACTATGAGGATCCCGATCACCATGCCACTTCCTCCGTCTTGCGTGAGAGCCATCAGGATCGCAAGCGCATTACCGGTCAGGTTGCCAACGAAGGGAACCGTTTCGAGCAATCCGCAAAGCACTGCAAAGAAGAATGCATTCTTGAGTCCCACAATGGAGAATCCAATACTGTAGAGAATCCAGAGGCAGACGATCATCAGCGAAAGCCCTGTGAGGTATTGCTGCGTTACTTTCTGAATTCCCGTGAGAGCATGCTCAGCATTTGACACTTCCTTCTTTGGAACAAGCATCAGCACGAAGTTCTTCAACTTTCCTCTCGCATGAATGAAGAGGAACATGTACACGACCATGAGAATGAAATCGACAAGGAAACTTAGAAGATAGCTTCCCGCTCCCGCTATGGCGCCATTCGCATTCTTCGATTGCTCCTCGATGATCTTATCCTGTTGCTCATGTGCAATTCCAATCGTTTGTGAGATATAGTTCTTAACCTGCTCAAGCATTTCCTTGCCCTTTTGTTGCACGTTGCCGAGGTCTTTCGTGAGATCCGTTACCTGCCAGGTGATGAGGGCTACTATTCCGGCAACTATTGCAAGAAAGATGAGTACGCAAATCAACGTGGAGAGCGCCCGTCCAATTCCTGCATTTTCCAAACGGCGACAAACAGGGACGAATAGCATGGCGAAGAGCGCGGCGAAACAAAGTGGCACGAGAAAGGCCTTCGCAAAGTAAAGTCCTGCGAAGATCAGGAAGAACAGAAACAAGACGAGTATGGAGCGCGGCAGGCTGGGGGAATGCATACAGCAAGATACTCTAGTTAATTTTTTAATTTGAAAATTTGAAAATTTGTTAATGGGGTAGCCTTGGAAGTAAGGGAAATTTGTTCATGAATGATTATTTTGTAATTTGCAACATAGTTGTAATTATTTGGATTGAAGAAAAGGAGATCATACAGGAGCATTTCTGCGCTTGGGCTGGCTTTGTTGTACCTGGTTGTGCTAGTGCCTGTACGGCTTGTGCATTCGCATCAACTGGTGAAGCCGGGAACAGAAATCATCGCGATTGGAATTTCTTCTGATGAAATGGTCTCTCCTTCACAAACTAACTTCGCAGACTGCGAAGTCTGTTCTCATCATTATTCTGCGCATCTTGACAATAGCTTCACTCCCACCGTGCCCGCCAATGTATTCTTAGAAGAGCCGGGTACAGCATTGGAAGATTCTTCTCACTTCAGTTTTCGGGAGACAATTGCGAATAGAGGCCCCCCCTTTTGGGAGTTTGGGGTTTGAGGTTTGAGGTTTGGTTTAAGAGTTTAAAGGTTTAAAAGTTTAAAGGTTTAAGAGTTTAATTGGCTTCTTAGAATTCCAGGCTCTCATCCCTGACCTCTCATCCCTCATCTCTCATCCCTCATCTCTCATCCCCGATTTTCATCGGGGCAGGCTCTCATCCCTCAATATGTTTGAAGTTTG
>CBINHQ010000330.1:0-3463 GCA_966250475.1 uncultured Chitinophagaceae bacterium | reverse complement strand
TTTCTCTTCATCAACGATCTGTTT
Organism: uncultured Chitinophagaceae bacterium; assembly: GCA_966250475.1. GTDB lineage: Bacteria > Bacteroidota > Bacteroidia > Chitinophagales > Chitinophagaceae > CBINHQ01. The sequence continues at coordinate 3,439 of CBINHQ010000330.1, read as the reverse complement.
CGCGGCGATGAGGCGATGTATGAGCGCAGCATCAAGACGATTAACAGCTTCAGCATTTATCCCGAAGCTGAATATTGGATCAACCGCGAATTGAAGGTGAAGATTGGATGGGACAATGACAGCAGCACGGTGCAATACTTCGATCACCTGGTTAAGAGGCGGTTCTCCTGAATGTAACCGAGGATAGTCCTCGTGGCTCCCTTATTCTTTCGTACGTATTCTTCCGCAGTCTTTCCGGCTGCCCGGTATTTCTCTTCGCTTTTAATCAAACTTTCCAAAATCTCAGATAATTTGGTTGAATCATCAACGCTCCACGCGCCTCCTTCATTTAATAATTCCATCGCCTCGCGGTAGTCGCTGTAGTTTGGTCCGAAGATTACCGGTTTCCCAAACACCGCCGCTTCCAGGATGTTGTGAATTCCTGATGGAGTGAATCCTCCTCCCACATACGCGACGTGCGCATACCGGTAAAGTCTCGAAAGCATTCCAATATTATCGATGATGAGCACAGCAGCGTTTCCATCTTTTTCCGGCTTGAAGCGAGAGTAACGAATTGCACCTTCAAACTTCTCTTCAATTTGTCGCAAATGTTGTTCGCCCAGTTCGTGTGGTGCAATTATAAGTTTGATGCAGGCTGTGCGAGATTCCTTCCAGACCTTATATAACATTTCCTCATCATCCCACCATGTGCTTCCTGCCACAAACAATCTTGATGAGCCTGCGAATTCCCGGATGAAGGGAATGGGCTGAAACTTCTCGGCGATCTCTGCAACTCTGTCGAATCTTGTATCGCCGGAAATCATCACGGGATTTTTCAGATGGATTGACTCCAGCAATTTCGCGGATCGGGCATCCTGCACAAACACACGGTCGAAGAAAGAAAGCATCCTTCGATGCAGCCCGCCATACCATTTGAAGAAAGGCTGGCCATCGCGGAAGTGCGCGGACACAAGCAAGAGAGGGATGCTGCGTTTGTGAACAGATTTCAGGTAATGATACCAAAATTCATACTTCACGAAGATGACCAGCTCGGGCTTCACGATTTCGAGAAATCTGTTTGATCTTCTGCTACCATCCATAGGAAGATAGAAGATCCAATCAGCGCCTTTGTAATTTTTTTGCACTTCGTAGCCGGAAGGAGAGAAGAAGGTGAGGAGAATCTTATGGTCTGGTGCGATTGCTTTCAGGCCTTCAAGTACTGGCCGGCCCTGCTCGAACTCCCCTAGTGAAGCGCAATGTATCCAGATGATACAGTTTCCACTTCCACTTCCAATTTCTTGCTCCAGCCTCTTAAAAATATTTTTTCTTCCTTCCACCCATTTCCGGGCCTTTGGATTGAAGAGAGAGGCAATCCGGACAGACAGATTGTAAAGCAGCAGGAAGATATTATAGAAAAATAAAGCCAAGAAGCGTTTGCAATGATGCAGATTTGGTGAATGCTATCGGGGGCAAATTACCAAATTCACCAATTAACTAACTGGTTTCAGTATTTTTGCGCCTCCTTAAAACAGAATTATGCGACCTATCCAGATGGTGGACACGAAATCACAGTACCTGAAGATCAAGCAGGAGGTGGATAGCGCCGTGCTTGAAGTAATGGAAAGCTCGGCATTCATCAACGGCAAGGCGGTACACGATTTCGCAGCTTCTCTTTCCGCCTACCTGGGTGTGAAGCATACCATTCCCTGCGCGAACGGAACGGACGCTCTCCAGATTGCGATGATGGCGCTCGGACTTCAACCAGGTGATGAGGTGATCACGCCTTCGTTCACATACATAGCCACAACGGAAGTGATCGCATTGCTGAGGCTCACTCCTGTTTTCGTGGAAGTCGATCCGAAGACATTTTGCATGGACCCTGCCGATCTCGGGAAAGCCATCACTCCAAAGACAAAGGCAATCGTGCCCGTGCATCTTTATGGTCACGCCGCACCGATGGACGAGATCATGGCCATCGCACAGAAGCATGGATTGTATGTGATAGAAGACAATGCGCAGGCTATCGGCTGCGATTATAAATCGAAGAATGGGAAATCTCAAAAAACAGGATCAATTGGTCACATTGGAGCGACCTCATTCTATCCTTCAAAGAATCTTGGCGCGTTTGGCGATGGTGGCGCGCTAAACACAAACGATGATGAACTTGCAGCGAAGATGCGAATAATCGCCAATCACGGTCAGACAAAGCAATATTATCACGACATGGTGGGATGCAACAGCAGGCTCGACTCCATACAGGCGGCGATCCTGGATATCAAGCTCCGCCATCTCGATGAATACATCGATGCGAGACGGAAAGCAGCGGCATATTACACGAAGGCATTCTCGGTGAGCGATAAACTCATCACTCCCGAAGAGGCGCCATACTCGCGCCATGCCTTTCACCAGTATACCCTGCAGCTAACCGGCATGAGCGATCCCCGTTCAACCCGCGACGGACTCAGGCAATTCCTTTCCGAAAATGGAATTCCTGCAATGATCTACTATCCCGTGCCGGGACACAGGCAGAAGATGTTTGAAAATTTCAGGTCACTGGCACGTGAACTTCCCGTCACCGACAGGCTGACTGATTGCGTGATCTCTCTTCCTATGCATACCGAACTCGATGAAGAACAACTGGCTCATATCACCGGCAAAGTGCTGGAATATACCAGCAGATAGGATATTTTTTATATTTTCAGCCCTTAATTAGAATTATCACTCATTCCGTGATAAGCAGCGGAATCAAAAACCATATAAACTGATGAAAATTGCTGTAGTCGGCACCGGGTACGTTGGATTGGTAACGGGTACCTGTTTCGCCGAAACAGGGAATACCGTAACCTGTATCGATATCGACGAGAACAAGGTAAACAAGCTGAAGAAAGGAGAGATCACCATTTACGAACCAGGACTCGAAAAATTATTTCTTCGCAATCTGAAGGAGGAACGCCTGAACTTCACCACCAATCTCGCTAGCGGCATCGAGGATGTCGACATTATTTTTCTCGCACTGCCCACCCCTCCTGGTGAGGATGGATCCGCCGATCTGAAATATGTACTTGGTGTGGCAGAAGAGCTGGGCAAGATCATTAAAGACTTCAAAGTAATTGTTGATAAGAGCACCGTTCCGGTTGGAACTGCAGAGAAAGTTCGCGAGGCCATTGCCCGCAACTGTAAGGTGGAATTCGATGTGGTGAGCAACCCTGAGTTCCTTCGTGAAGGTGTGGCCGTGGAAGATTTTATGAAACCCGACAGGGTTGTGATCGGCACTTCTTCCGAAAGGGCGAAGAAGGTGATGAACGATCTCTACGCACCGTTCGTGCGCCAGGGAAATCCCGTGATCTTCATGGATGAACGTTCCGCCGAACTGACGAAATATGCGGCGAATTCCTTCCTCGCTACCAAGATCTCCTTCATGAACGAAATCGCGAAGCTTTGTGAGTTGCTGGGTGCAGAC
>CBINHQ010000329.1:0-3480 GCA_966250475.1 uncultured Chitinophagaceae bacterium | reverse complement strand
TCAAACTATAAAAAAAGGATGAGAATCCGCAGACACTCATCCCTCTCTCATCCCCGATTTACATCGGGGCAGGCTCCTCATCCCCGAACAAATCACCTCAAACTCACAGACCCCACTATGGGAAAATACCCAATTCCGCATAGCTCGTTCCCACCTTATTAATCGCTACCACATAGGCTGCAGTGCGCATGTCGGGAATGTCGGGGTTGTTCTTCCATTCGTTCATGATCTCGTGCGTAGCGGTAATCATTGTCTCTTCGAGACCGCTGTATACAAGATCAACTTCATCGGCGCCATGGAGAATGTACTCGCGCTCTCTTGGAGTTACAGTCTTGCCGGTGAGTCCTTCGATCTGGCCGAGTATATGTGAGTTCATGTTTTCGTTGAAACGCTTTTCCATGCGACCGTAGCGAACGTGGCTGAGGTTCTTCAACCATTCGAAATAAGAAACAGTCACACCACCTGCGTTGAGATACATATCGGGTACCACGATGATGCCTTTCGCTGCAAGTATTTCATCGGCTTCCGGGGAGAGTGGTCCGTTCGCAGCTTCACCGATGATCTTTGCCTTCACGTTCGGAGCATTTGATCCGTCGATCACATTTTCCAACGCAGCGGGAATTAGAATGTCACATTCCATTTCGAGTGCATCGCTGTTCTTGTTGAGATTAGTTGCGCCGGGGAAGTTGAGAATAGATTTTGTCTTCTTCCTGTGTTGAAATACTTCGTCCACATCGAGACCATTCGCATTCATGATCGCGCCTTCATATTCTGCAAGGCCGATGATGATTGCACCTGCATCCTGGAAGAATTTCGCAGTGTGATAGCCCACGTTACCGAGACCTTGTACCACTATGCGTTTTCCTTCCACGCCGGTCTTCAATCCGAGTTTGCTCATGATGTCGGGCATGTTGCAGACTTCTTTCAGTCCGAAGAATACTCCGAGGCCAGTGGCTTCGCGTCTTCCTCTTACACCGCCTTGCGATACGGGCTTGCCGGTTACGCAACCTGCAGCATCGATCTCGCCGGGATGCATTGCTGAATAAGTATCGAGGATCCATGCCATCTCGCGTTCACCTGTTCCATAATCAGGAGCGGGAACGTCAGTGCCTGGTCCGATGAAGTTTTTCTTTATCAGTTCCGCAGTATAGCGGCGAGTGATCTTTTCGAGTTCGTAAGCGGAGAACTTGCGTGGGTCGATCTTGATACCTCCTTTACCGCCGCCGAATGGTACGTTTACGATAGCGCATTTGTAAGTCATCAACGCAGCAAGCGCCATTACTTCGTCCTGGTTTACTTCTGCCGCAAAGCGGATACCTCCTTTACATGGAGTCTTGTGTTGTGAGTGTTGCACGCGATACGCTTCAATTACTTCAATGCTTCCGTCGTCGCGCTTGATTGGAAATCTCATCCTGTAAACCGCGTTACAGGCTTTGATCTGTGTTAGAATTCCCTGTTCCCATTTGGTGAATTTGGCGGCTTTGTCGAAACTCTTTTCAACGGCGCCAAAGAAACTGTACTGTTCAGACATGATGATTTATTTTATTGCAATCGTTAGATTTTAATCAGTCGGTTGGCTGATTAATTAATTGTTGTTCTCGAGTTTTTTGATTTTTCGTTCAATTCGTACAAGATAGAGGATTAATCCTGCCAGGATGGTAAGCATTACTGCAACTACCACATAGATCCTGCCATTGCTACGCATCATTTCACCGAAGCCTGAGGCAGTATCCTGCGCAAACAGCAGGGAAGGGGTAGTGGCGAGGAGGAGGACGAAAAGCAGTTTTTTCAGTTTACTCATTTCGATAGTTTATTTTCATTGACCACAGCAAGTCTGATCTTGAGCGTGGTGATCCACACTCCAAGCAGGGTCCAGCCAAGCACTGCGGGATAGAAAACCATCCGCATTTCGGGGCTGATGTCGTTATAATTCATTGCGGGGTTTCCTTCCGCTCCGGGATGCAGGCTCGGCAGCATGCGGGGGACGATCCACAGGGAAGGGAACAACATGGCAAACGCGAAGATGTTGTACACTGCACTAATCCTTGCACGCTTATCCATATCCTTTATTGAATCGCGCAGAACCATGTAAGCAAAATAAATCAGCAAACCAATCGCCGCGCCAATCAGCTTCGGTTCTCTCGCGAGTGCGCCGAAAGATTCAAACAGTGGATTGTTAGGATCGGCCCAGGTGTAACTCATCCAGATTGCACCAGTGAGATAGCCAAGTACCCCGAATAAAATTCCGATCGTTGCGTATTGCCTCGAATAGATGTCGTATTTAAGGTTGAACGTGCTGAGGTATCTGATTGCATTCACCATCGATACAGTGAAGAGAATCATCATCGCGAACCACATGCACACGTGAAAATAGAGATTGCGTATTGTTTCTTCGAGAGCAGGGAGAAACGGAATTTTCCACAACAGTCCCGCGGTAAATGTATATACCAATAAGGCAACACTGAGGATCTTCCACCAGGACTTTTTCATATTTTTTTATTGTCGACTTCACTGTCAACCGTTGAATTCGCGGTCAACAGCTTGGAGAGGTGTGGCAAAATTAAGGGGAATGTCGATAATTAGCCAATTAGTTAATTTACTAACGGATTAATCCGTGAATAGATTAGTCTTTCCAAAGGAACGGAAAAAGTATTACTGAGAGTATGATCACCATCAGGTCGAGCGCCACCAGAAGGAAGATGGTAGATGCAGGAATGGTGAGAAGCGGGTTGAATGTAGCGTTCGACAATTTCATCAGTAATAAAAGTTGTGGAATGATAAGTGGAAACCCCATCACGGCCATGATTGCCGCGTTTTGTTGCGCACGGGCAGCAATTGCGGCCAGGAAGGTGAACACGAGACTAAGGCTCCAGCCTCCCAGCAAAACAATTCCAATGAACTTCCACATCTCCACTACCGGACTTCCAAGGAACAAACCAAAGAGAAGCAGGCTCAGCAGGCTCATCACCAGCATCAGCAGGGTATTGAATAAGAGTTTCGACAACATGAAGTCCGCCGCGGAGCTGATGGTATAGAAATAAAGCATGCGGCCGCGGCTCTCCTGGAGAAAGCTTTTCGCTACGGCGTTAATGCAGATGAAGAGTTGAATTACCCAAAACAATCCGTTCCAAACCTTCGCCTCCGGCTCGTTGATCGCCATCTGCAACACCAGCACCGTCGCGCCGATGTACAACAGTATGCCGTAAAAGCTATACTGCTGGCGCATTTCCAGCAGAACATCTTTTTTGAATAGAACGAAGATTTTTGACATGATTTATTTTGATGAGGAGTCTGCTCCGATGTAAATCGGGATGAGGAGCCTGCCCCGATGAAAATCGGGGATGAGGGATGAGAGATGAGAGATGAGAGATGAGAGACTTCGAGGTAAAATACTACCATCAAACCCCAAACCCCCAACCTCAAACGCTCCCTTAAACCTTTAAACTTTTAAACCCAAACCTCAAACCCCCAACCTCAACC
>CBINHQ010000328.1:0-3487 GCA_966250475.1 uncultured Chitinophagaceae bacterium | reverse complement strand
GATTGCCTTATTGAGCGACTTCAGGTAATCCTTTGTCGACTGGCTGTTGTCGTAGTCCTTAAGAGTAGAGAAAGAAGAAGCCTTGTAGTTTACAAATTCAATATCGGCAGTAATGAATCCTTTCTGCTTGCGCACGTCTTCAATTTCGCGCAACACATACGACGCGCTACCAATGATTCGATACGGAGTGATGAGCATGTACTTGAATTCCGCATCTTCGCCATTTGTGAACAATGTGGATGATTGCGTCCATTGTCCCTGGTAGCTTTCGGTATTTGTGGTGATCTCCGCATTGTACCTGTCAGTTAATTGGTAGAATGTCGGGCTGTGTATTGCAAATCCGAGACGAACATGCTCCACCGGCTTATAGATTATGCCTGCTCTCAGATTTATTCCCACGCCCATAGTCTTCAAATACTCTGATACAGTTGCGAAATCAAAACCGTTTTCATCTGCAGTAGCATCAGCCTCCGTGAATGTCGATTCTCTCTTGTAATTCAGGAATGGAATTGAGAGTGATCCGCCATAATAAAATTTATCATTGAGATTTCCTGCGCCCACCAAAGCGAGTTCGGTGATGCCGCCGTTGTTTGATACACGCTGTTCCTGCAATAATCCATCTCCTGCCAGAAGAGGCTGCGAAAGCGATACGAATTGCTTGTTTCCTGCAGACCATCCATTCGCCGTATCGATCCAATAAGTGTTGAAGGCGAGGCTCGTTCCAAAAGGATAATTCTGCGCGATGGAATTCGGGTCGATGTCGTTGTTGTTACCAATCTCCTCGAGGAACTTCTGCGAGTAAGAGCTCTGCATGTTCGCGCCCCTGTAAAGTATGTTGCTGTTGAAACTCGCGGTGCGGTTAATCATCAACGCCATCGCACTACTCTTCTTTTCCGAGTGAGGGAACCCTACAACGAAGCCGGTTGTTCCCAGCACGAACTTATTCTTCTTATCCTTTTCCGTATGATCGAAGTAGGTTGATTTGAAATTGTGAAAATCAAATCCGGGTGAAAACACGAAATCACCTGTCTTGTAAAAGCCGATTCCCGCAGGGTTCACGAACGCGGTGGAGAGCTCACCACCCAGCGAACCACCTGCGCCACCTACTGACTGATGACGGGCAGTTCCATTTGCTGTAGTCCAGGAGAATCTCAATGCATCTGTCGGATCTTGAGCCATTACACTTGCAGTAGAGGCAAGAAGGCTGCATATGAAAAATATCCTTTTCATCGTATAATGAGTTGTAGTATGAAGAATGAAGATAGACTGTTCATTTAAGCGAACCCCTCCGTTTTAGGGGAAGGGTTCAAAATGAATTAAAATCTTCTAACCGGTGCACTGCCACCACCTGAAGAACCGGAGTTGCTGCTCGAACTTGTGTTTGAACTTCTGCTCTGGGTGGAGTTGTTTGAATTATTGTTGGAAGAGTTGTTATTATTATTATTGAAAATGTTCCTAAGCACATTCCCCGTATTCCTGCTCTTGCTATTGTTGTTGTAACTTGAATTTGAATTAGAGTTGCTTCTTCCCTGGTTGCTGAACAGCCTCACACCATTTTTCGGCGCCTTTGGATTCGAATAGCTGTTATTCGTGAGCATATTGTTGTTGTAAGTGTTTAGGTTCGTCATGCGCGGTCCCCTGAATGTATTGCTTTTCGGCTTAATGATCACGTAGGCCGGGTAATAGGGATTATAGCAAGTGTTCCAATAGCTGTAAGGCGTCCAGGGATTATTCCAATGATGATAATTGTAATAACTGTAATCGTAGCGACCGCCATAATAATACCATTCGTCCAGTTCCGACCAGCGATACCTGTTGCTAACCCTCATGCGCAGGTAACGATCGTCGTAGTATTCATCGCGTCCTTCATATCGCCTGTTGTCCCGCTTCTCTACCTGGGCATATTCATCCTGCGGACGGGTAGGGGAGAAGTACACATCATCCGGAGTCTGACCGGTCTTGTACATGGAGGTGCAACTGCTCAACGCAGCAACTAGAAATGCCAGGAGTAAAATTTGGGGTTTCATGGCAAATGGTTTTAAGCGGTTTAAGATTGAAGTTACTATTTTTGTGCGACCCGGAACTTACACAAACGTTTGTGTAAGCAAAGATGGGAAGCTTCCGGGCAAAAATTATCTCCCGGGCTGTTAATTAAACGTAAATATTGACCGGCCTCAATCGGTTGAAGAAAACATACACAGAATGAGCAAGGAAATCACTTCGCGTGAAAAGGATTATTCCCAATGGTACAATGACCTGGTTTTAAAAGGAGAGTTGGCAGATTATTCGGCAGTGCGGGGCTGCATGATCATCAGGCCCTATGGATTCGCGCTATGGGAGAATATGCGCGATGCGCTCGACAGGATGTTTAAGGAAACCGGCCATGTGAACGCGTATTTTCCCCTGTTCATTCCAAAAAGTTTTCTAAGTAAAGAAGCTGCCCATGTGGAGGGGTTTGCAAAGGAATGTGCTGTTGTCACCCATTATAGGCTGAAGAATGATCCTTCCGGAGCAGGAGTGGTTGTCGATCCTGAGGCGAAGCTGGAAGAAGAATTGATCGTTCGTCCTACCAGTGAAACCATCATTTGGAATACTTACAAAGACTGGATTCAATCATACCGCGACCTGCCGCTGCTCATCAACCAATGGGCGAACGTGGTTCGTTGGGAGATGCGTACGCGCCTCTTTCTTCGCACCGCGGAGTTTCTCTGGCAAGAGGGACATACCGCGCATGCAAGCGCTGAAGAGGCTGTTGCAGAGACAAGGCAGATGCTCGATGTCTATGCCGACTTCGTAGAGAACTGGATGGCATTGCCGGTGATAAAAGGCGTGAAGACTCCAAGCGAACGTTTCGCCGGAGCGGTGGATACATATTGCATCGAGGCATTGATGCAGGATGGAAAGGCTTTGCAGGCGGGTACATCGCATTTTCTTGGGCAAAACTTCGCCAAGGCATTCGACGTGAAGTTCCTGAACAAGGATAATCAACTTGATTTCGTTTGGGCTACCAGTTGGGGCGTTAGCACAAGACTGGTGGGCGCATTGGTAATGGCGCACAGCGATGATCAGGGCCTTGTGCTTCCTCCAAAGATTGCACCCCTGCAGGTAGTGATCGTTCCAATCTTTAAGGGAGAAGAACAAAAGGCTGTGATCGATGCGAAGGCGCAGGAATTGATGACCGAATTAAGGAAGAAAAATGTGAGCGTGAAATACGACGACAATGACAATGCTCGCCCCGGATGGAAGTTTGCGGAATACGAGTTGAAGGGCGTTCCCGTGCGCATCACTATCGGTGCCCGCGACCTTGAGAAGAACCAGGTAGAGATAGCACGCCGCGATACAAAGGAGAAATCATCTGTCCCCGTGGATGATCTTGCACAAAGAGTGATCGACCTGCTGGATGACATTCAGCAAAACATGTTTAAGAAAGCTGAGACTTACAGGAACGAACACATCACAAAGGTTGATACCTGGGATGAATTTGAAC
>CBINHQ010000327.1:0-3499 GCA_966250475.1 uncultured Chitinophagaceae bacterium | reverse complement strand
AGTTCGGAACATGGTCCAACGAATGATGATGAGATCAACGTAATTGAGAAAGGAAAAAATTATGGCTGGCCCGATGTACATGGATACTGCAACCAGTCCGGCGAGACCGACTTCTGTGAAGATCATGATGTGGTGGAACCAATTAAGGCGTGGACGCCGACAGTGGCTGCATGCGGACTCGAATTTTACAATGATGATCACATTCCGCAATGGAAGAATTCATTGCTGATGGTTGCGCTGAAAAATTCAAGGCTTTACCAGATGAAGTTGAATGATGCAAGAACAGAGATCATCCAAACCAATGAATACTTCACGAATGAGTATGGGAGAATGCGCGCCATTTGCGTTTCACCTACAGGAAGAGTCTAAAACGGAACCAGCAATGGCTCCAACGACAAAATTATCGTCATCAACAATTAACTAATTAACTAATTAGCTAATTAGTTAATTGCTTTAATTCCAGGAAGCTCCTTTCCCTCGAAGAACTCTAGCATGGCGCCCCCGCCGGTGGAAACAAAGCTGACCTTGTTAGCGTAACCGAACTGGTTCACCGCTGCAACCGAATCTCCACCACCGACGAGCGAGAAAGCGCCGTCTTGCGTGGCTTCCGCTACTGCTGTCGCGATAGCTCTTGTGCCGTGTTGGAATTTTTCCATTTCAAAAACTCCCATTGGGCCATTCCAGAGAATTGTCTTCGCCTGATGAATGACGTTGGTGAATTGTTCGCAGGCGTTTTCGCCGAGGTCGAGTCCCATCCATCCTTCTGGGATGGCGTTGCTTGGAGATGCCGCGACTTCGGCATCTGCAGAAAACTTCGAAGCAATTACAGAATCGGGAGGAAGATGAATGCACACGCCTTTCTTCTCAGCCTTTTTCAAAAGTTCTCGTGCTGTTTCGAGGCGGTCTTCTTCGCAGAGTGAAGTGCCGATGCTTCCGCCGGTAGCCTTCACGAAAGTGTAGGCCATGCCGCCGCCTATAATGATGTCTGTTGCTTTTTCGAGAAGATTTTCGATCTTGTCGGAAACTTTTGCTCCGCCGATGATGGCCACGAAAGGTTTTTCCGCGTTCTTCAAAACCTTTTCTGCGTTTTCAACTTCCGATTCCATCAGCAGGCCGAAGAGTTTGTTCGATTTGTCGAAGAATTTCGCGATGACGGCTGTGGAGGCATGTGCGCGGTGAGCAGTACCAAAGGCATCGTTCACATACACATCACCAAGCTCTGAGAGCTGCTCAGCAAATTTCTCATCGCCCTTTTCCTCTTCTTTGTGAAAGCGAAGATTCTCCAGCAGCAGCACGGCGCCGGGCTTCAACGCCTTTGCAGCAGCGGAAGTCTTTTCACCAATGCAATCTTCGGCGAATGATACATCCACACCGGGAAGCAATTCCTTCAGCCTTGGAAGAATGTGCTTTAGGGAGTACTTCTCTTCGGGACCTGATTTCGGTCTTCCGAAATGGGACATGAGGATCACGCTGCCATCATCGTCCAGTATTTTCTTAATGGTAGGAAGGGCCGCCTGCATGCGCGTGTCGTCAGTGATCTCGAAGTTCTTATCCAGCGGCACGTTGAAGTCCACGCGCACGAGCGCTTTCTTTCCCTTAAAGTTATATTCTGAAAACTTAGACATCTTTAGATCAGCTAATAAATTAATACACCCATTAACTTAACTAATTAACTAATTAACTAATTAACTAATTGACTAATTAGCTAATTAACCCGGCCATATGATTAACTGTGCGAACGAGCTGGCTCACGTAGCTCATTTCGTTGTCGTACCAGCTTACGGTCTTCACCAGTTGCTTGTCGCCCATGGTGATCACCTTGGTCTGCGTCGCGTCGAACAATGATCCATATTTCATGCCGATGATGTCGGAGCTCACGAGTTCTTCATCCGTATAGCCATAGCTTTCGTTTGATGCAGCCTTCATGGTAGCGTTCACTTCTTCAACCGAAGTCTTCTTCTTCAGAATTACGGTAAGTTCGGTCAGTGAACCGGTGATGACTGGTATGCGTTGCGCGCCACCATCGAGTTTGCCTTTCAGTTCAGGCAACACGAGTCCGATTGCCTTGGCGGCGCCGGTGCTGTTGGGAACGATGTTGGCAGCGGCGGCTCTTGCGCGGCGAAGATCGCCTTTGGGGTGCGGAGCGTCGAGCGTGTTCTGATCATTAGTATATGCGTGCACGGTTGTCATGCTTCCTACTTCGATACCAAAAGTATCGTTGAGCGCCTTGGCCATGGGAGCGAGACAGTTTGTAGTGCAAGAGGCGCAGGAGATGATTTCTTCCGAGCCGTCGAGAATGTCGTGGTTCACGTTGAAGACAACGGTCTTCAGGTCGCCGGTTGCGGGTGCGGAAATTACCACACGCTTTGCGCCGGCTTTCAGGTGAGCGGATGCCTTGTCTTTGTCGGCGAAGAAACCGGTGCTTTCGATGACTACGTCAACCTGGTGTGTGCCCCAGGGAATTTGTGAGGGATCTTTCTGTGCGTAGATGCGTATCTTATCGCCGTTCACGATGATGGAGTCCTCTGTGGAGGTAACTTCTGCGTCGAAGCGGCCCTGGGCGCTGTCGTATTTCAGAAGGTGGGCCAGCACTTTTGGGCTGGTGAGGTCGTTAATGGCCACTACGTCGATTCCTTTCATTTGGTAGATCTGGCGGTAAACCAGCCTGCCGATGCGTCCGAATCCGTTGATCGCTACTTTTACTGTACTCATGATATGCGTTTAGCTTTAAATATTAAGAAATAAGAGAAGCGGCATAAAAACGAACAAAGGCTCGTTTTGGAGGGGCAAAGTTACGGAAACCTTAGTGGTTTTTATGTATCAGATTGAAGGGAAATGGGAGGGGCAGATTGGGTTTAAAAGTTTAAGAGTTGAAAGGTTTAAGGGTTGGGCGTTTGAGGTTTGGGGTTTGATGTTTGCGGGAAGAAAAACATTTGGCTAAAAAATTACTCCGTCCTATCTTTGCCGTCCTTTAAACGGCGGTACCTCAGTCGGGTACGGTCTAAAAGAAAGGCCCGTTCGTCTAAGGGCTAGGACACCACCCTTTCACGGTGGTGATACGGGTTCGAATCCCGTACGGGCTACAAAGGTCTTGATTAAGTCAGGACCTTTTTTTTGTATGGAAGTGTGGGTGTATGTGATAGAAAGTGTCAGCGATCAAACCTGGTACACTGGAATGGCACTTAATCCTGAAAGGAGATTAGCTGAGCACAATGCTGGCAAGAACAGATTTACAAAAGGCCATCGGCCATGGAAGAACATTTATTTAGAAAAACACGAAAATTGGCAGCAAGCCCGCATGCGTGAAAAATATTTAAAGTCAGCCGCCGGAAAGAAATGGTTGAAGAAAATTCTTGCCGCTGGTGACACGGGTTCCCTGCCTGCGTGACGCAGTCAGGCAGGGAATCCCGTACGGGCTACAAAGGTCTTGATTAAGTCAGGACCTTTTTTTGTATGGAAGTGTGGGTGTATGTGATAGAAAGTGTCAGCGATCAAACCT
>CBINHQ010000326.1:0-3518 GCA_966250475.1 uncultured Chitinophagaceae bacterium | reverse complement strand
GTGCCTGCAGTACTGGCGTTCCCTGGGCCGCCCCGGCAAGCGGCGGCTGCTGACGCAGCCATTCGACCAGTTCACGCGGCGGCATCTGCCGTTTTTCCGGCACGAGCGTGATACAGCCATCGGCCTCCATGCGCAGGGTCACCTCGTCTCCCACGAACTCGAATTCCCACGGGATTCCAGCCCCCCTCAAATCAACTACTCACCCTCAAAACCTCAAACGCCTCTGCAAACTTGCCCCCCGCCTGGAGTCCTCTTACAATTGCAAGCGACCGTATAAATTCCTCCTTCATATATTCCCGGTGTACTTGCGACTTGTAGCTGTTCAGCGCTAAAATCTTTCTCTTGAGATCATTGTTTGAAATTTTGAAGAACATGCGTGCATCGAAATTCGAGTGATTCCAGGGCAACTCGTACCCGAGAATGGAAGAGTTCTTGAATGCGCGCAAAGCCTCATGGTGAATGACGCCGTGGTCCTGGTGGATGTCCTCCTTAGAAGGAATCAACACGAGTTCGGGCTTTAATTTTTTATTGAGCACCACCATTTCTTCGAGAATGTCTTGCCTGTAGGTGGGAAAGGTGCGCACGACGAAGTCGTACAGAAATACATTCTCTGGCTTGATGCCCAGCTTCTGTGTCGCGAGAAGGCATTCCTTGCGAAGTGTGCCGGGAGGAAATCCATTCGGAAGCGAACGGTTGCAGAGAGAGAATGCAGCATAGAACAACTTTCTTCCTTCCATTGCGAAGCGATGAATGGTTGCGCCGCAGCCGAGCTCACCGTCGTCGGTGTGAGGAGATAGTACAAGAATCCTGTCGGTATTGATCATGCCCTGAAAAATTATTTGTTACGTAAGATATTATGGATTCTCCATAATGTAGGTGGTGTCGGGAAGATAATTGAGTTTCTGGTTGAATCTTTCATTCAGCAAAGTTCGAAAGAGGTTCACATTCGTGAGGCTGTCGCCGAAGGCCGAATATTCCTTATCGGGCAAATAAATTGACACATGATTAGAGAAGTAATACGATGGATCTGCGACTTCCTTGAAATGCCTGAAGCCATGATCGCTCATGAATATGATGATGGGTTTCGATTTAGAATTTGAAAGGATTTTATCTAGTAGGTCGAGGAAGACACCATTCGAGTATTGAAGGTATTCGACATAGTTCTTTCGATCGTGCTGATTACCTTCCTTCACCTGGTCGAAGGGCAGGGGCCTTCCGCTCTTATCGAAATAATAAGGATAGTGCGGCATCATCAAATGGGTGAGGATGAAGCGGGGCGATTCGGATTCTTCTGCGGCAGCTTCTTTGGTCAACTTGAGGATGGCTTCATTATTCTTCTGTGTGCGATAGGTGAGGCGTTCCTGTTCTTTTTTTGAATCAAATTTTTCAACGAGGTGAAAGCGCAGGTCTTTGTTAATTCTGCTGAGAAAGGTCTGCGAAGTGATCAGCCTTGTACGAGCCGGAAGGAAGGTCTCGTCCACTCTCGCGGGCTGCCCTTCATAGTCGAGAAGTGAGTAGTTGAGAAATTCGTATCCGTGTGCATTCAAAAATCTCAGCAGACTGTTGTTCACAGTTCGTGAGTATGTGCGTTTCAACAACCGTCCCTTGTCTTCCTTCTCGTTACCGAGATAGTTCATGTCGAGCGCGGAGGCAATGGAATAAGGAGTGAAATTGTAGTTGCTCCGGCTGTTGGTGAGGGTATGAAATCCCCGATTCTTCAACTCATCGTAGAAGGCAGAATTGTCGAATCCGAAAATGTCCCTGAGTTGTTTGTCACCTGCGTATTCATCGGCGATGATCACATAGATGTCTGGTCGCGGGCAGGATTCACATTTTGTGAACTCTTCCGGAAGTTGGTCCTTCCTTCCTTTGGATGTCGATTTCACAACCAGGTAACCGAGTTCAATGGCGATAAGCACAAGAAACAAAATGTTTAGGTAAGCCATCAACCTGGTTAGGGGCTTCCTTGTCTTCCATAACGCGACGAAGAAGACGATGAATACAATGGCAAAGAAGGGAAGGAGGAAACTGTAACGCGAAAGCAATCCATCGTTGAAATTATTCTTCAGCCAATCCTGGATGGCGCCGAAGAAGAAATGAAAGGCCATTACCGAAAAAGCTGCCAACGCTGCTTTCTTCCAATTCCGGAATAGCAGCCAGCCAATTCCCATGAGAAGAATTGTGATTCCGAGATAGATTGAACAGAGCAACAAAGCATCTCCGACGGGAATGAAGCCGAAGTTTTCCCTGCAACCGTGCATGATGAAGAAGACGGGGAGCAGGAAGGCGAAAAGGGGATATTTTTTTGAAAACTTCACTCTTTAAAGGCTCTCTGATGAAGGTATGATGAGTATGGTTGAATCCTTCAACAAGGGAAGGTTTGTTTTGAAATATTTGTTGAGGATTACCCTGAAATTGTTCACTGGTGAGATGGAATCATAGAGTTGGGAATAATCACCATCACTAAAGTAATATGTATTCAGATTCTGGAATTGTCGCTCGCGGTTTTGAACAATATTGTCATCTCTATACCCATGATCCCCGAGTACCATCAAGGCCAAAGGTCTTCCTCTCCTATTCTTAATTTCATCTGCAATCTCCAGAATTAAGTTGGTTGAAAATTTTACTTGATCCAGGTATAAACTATCGGCATATTTCTGACCGGAATAGAATGGAGCATGCGATCTCAAATTTCCTTTACTATCGAAGGCGAAAGGAGAATGAGGCATAACTATGTGCGTGTAAACAAACTTAGGTTGAGTACCAGAGCTAGTAATTTCTTGCTTTGTCAATTCAAGCATTTGTAAATTTTGCCTAGCTAAAGACCAAACGTCTGTTCTGTCAGGGTTTTCCTCTCTCAAGGCTCTGAAATTCCAATAAATGTCCTTTCTCACTTTGCCATAAAATGTAGAAATGTAGAATGGCATATTTGGGTATTGGCGGAAAAATACATTTCCAATTGTCGGATAATTCTCAAGATCAAAAATGCTTTGATTAATGATTTTATACCCCTTTTCTTTTAGGAGGCGATGTACCCTACTGTAATATATTGATTGAATTGCGCCGAACATTACTTCTGAATTTTCGACTGTGCCTTCTAAATCTGAATTCCTTATATAATCATGATTTAACATGGAAGAAATTGAAACGTATGTGCTATTGTAATTACTTTTCGAATTATGAGCGACATAAAAGCCTTGATTTAACAAAGTTGAATCGAATGAATAATTGTTAAAACCTAAATTCTCAAATAAGGATTTGGAGCTGGCAAATTCGTCAAAAACGATTAAGAAAATGTCCGGGAGTGAATCAGAGGAATTGACATTTGATCGAATAGGTTCCTCGTTAAATTCGAACCTTTTATCCTTGCCATCAATTAGGTAGAACATCGAAAAAATAATCTCTAGACAAAGAATTGTCAACGTCAGTACATTGATGAAATAACGTGACCTGATAAAACTAGTATGTTTCCTTTTTAGCCACATGAACAAAATGGTGAGAAAAACCAATATTAAGGG
>CBINHQ010000325.1:0-3524 GCA_966250475.1 uncultured Chitinophagaceae bacterium | reverse complement strand
GCGGATATCGACCGAGCCGATATAACCAACTTTGTCACGAGAATCGGGTTGAATGCCGTGCGCCTCGAAGTCCATGATGATTACATGCTGACCTATGAGGCAGTTATCGCCGATGCTAATATTTCCGCAGGAGCAAATGAAGATGTTATTATTCGAATTGACGTGTTTCCCAATTTTGATTTTTGCTGTATCCGTTCTTGTTTGCAGTTCACCATACCCTCGTTTGAAGTATCCGCCAAGTTTGTATCCAAACCTGGTAGCCTCACCGATTATTACTTCGCCAGTACCGGTGATATACATTCGTTGCGCGCAACGAATGCGGTTTGCGTATTTCACCCTTTTCTGAATGATGGGGGAAAGATTGGGAATAATGAAATTTCTGAGCAATTCGGTGTGCCATGATACCGCTCTGAATGGATAGGATAGCACACGATAGGCTTGAAGGAGGTATTTATACATCAGGTCTTGGCATTCAGGTTCATTTTATATACATCATAAACTATGCCTCTTCCGCCCATCATCTCCTTTTGTAATATTAATCCTGTATTCAACACTCTTCCTGCTTCCTCATTTGAAGTGCCAAAGCTGTA
Organism: uncultured Chitinophagaceae bacterium; assembly: GCA_966250475.1. Lineage (GTDB taxonomy): Bacteria > Bacteroidota > Bacteroidia > Chitinophagales > Chitinophagaceae > CBINHQ01. The sequence goes on along the minus strand of CBINHQ010000325.1, from coordinate 2,934 downwards.
ATAATCACGGCCTGCGTACTCTCCGTTGATTAGTTCATGATTGATGAAATCCAATGCTCCCAGCTTTCTTCCTTCATCAGAATTAGCCATGTATTGAGTATGAACAACTCGATTGTAATCATAAATCACCACACCGGCAAGGAGTCTTTCCTCCAGTCTTGCCTCGAATAATCTGATCTCTTTCGGAAATCGCTCGTGAAGGAGAGAAATTTCATCAATGGTGTGAACTGGTTTCGCATTGAATTTGGTCAGTACACTTTCGAGCAATTGCCAGTATTCTGCAAAGTTCTTGCTTTCAGAAACCAGGACTCCTGCCTTCTGACACTTTGAAACCATCTGCCGCTTAGTTTCAGAGAACCTCATCGGCTCCTTAATTGGCAGAATGGAGGCAATGTCGCGTCTGCTGAGCACGGCATTGTTTCGGAACAATGCGTAAAGATCTTCCTCGGCAGGATAGTCATGAAAGATGTGCGGCACCAGTTTGTAGTGCATATCAGTGAAGCCTTGCTCACTGTAATATTTTTTGATCGCGGAAAAAATCTCAAGCACTTCCTCGGCCCTGATGGATTTCGACATCACTAAACCGCCAAAGGAGAGGCCTGCATGCGAAAATATTTCCTTCTCTTTTTCGTGAGCTGGAAGCACAGCCACCAGTTTTCCGGATTTCGATATCAGCAGTGAGTGATCATTAAATCGATCTTGGTGATAATCCATGTAGTTCCTGTTGAAGAGGAACACAGAATTTTTAGCCGCGCTAATGAATTCATTCCATTGGTTGAAGGAATCGGGTGTGTATTTGTTGATCTCAAACATTGCTAAAGAAAATATTGCATGAATACGAGGTCGTATTGCGTGTGTTCTACTGTAAATCCGTTATTCTGATATGCTTTCACAGCGCGGGGATTGCGGGCTGAGACTTTGAGATAAATTCTATTTAGCCCTAGTCTGGATGCTTCCAACTTGATGAAGTCGAGTATTGGCCTGCTAAGTCCTTTGCTCCAGTATTCTTTTGCGCCGATGTAACCGAAGTATTCTGCTTCTTTGTCATTAATATTCTTCAATCCGGCCACGCCAATTTTCGTGTTATTTACATTGATGCCCCAGACCATGTAATCTTTTCTCTCGGCCAAACTGTCAAACCATGCACGCTGTTGTTCGCGTGTGAAGTCAGGGGTTTGAGTCAGTTCTTTTATTTCTGGATCATTGAGCCATTGCCAGGAGAGTTCGAGGTAATCCTCGTCGTATTTTTCAAAAATTATTTTCTCCATTTAAGAAAGGAGTCGTAGTCGCGGATGTAGTCTTCATCGGCGTATTTTTCTGAAGCCAGCACGAGGCAGATCGATCCAGAGGAGAAGTTGATCTCCGAGGCCCAGATCATGGGAGGAATGTGAAGACCCTGGTAGGGTCGATTGAGTTGGATGAGCCTCTTCACCTTTCCATCATCGAGAAGAATTTCAAAGCTACCACTGGCGGCAATCAGAAACTGGTGACATTCTTTGTGTGCATGTGCTCCTCTTGATTCGCCGCCGGGAATATCATAGAGATAAAACACGCGCTTCACATCGAAAGGCACTTCCACCGAACCGTGGATGGGAGTGATGTTTCCCGAACGGTTTTTTATCCTGGGTAGAACAACTATTGAACAATCAAATACGCCGGGTAATGCCATGATTATTTTTTTGAGGAAATGAACTCTTCATAGTCACGGATGTAATCGCCCTCGGAGTAAGGTTGATCTGCTGCAATGAGCGCGAGTGAATTTGTTGAGAAATTCTCCATGTGTCTCCAAACGCCTTGAGGAACATACAAGCCGACATACGATCGGTTGAGGCTGAAGGTTTGTTTCTTCTTTCCATCATCGAGCACCACATCGAAGCTTCCTGAGAGTGCGATGATCAGTTCACGAAGAGTCTTGTATGCATGACCTCCCCTGATCTCCCCTCCGGGAACGTCGTAGATCCAATATAGTCTTGCGATCTTGAAAGGAACCTGTTGTTCGTTTTCGAAGAAGGAGAGGTTGCCGCGTTCGTCGAGGATTTTCGGAAGTTGAATAAGTCGTATCTGGTCCGTACTCATTGCAGGAGTTTTTTCAGGTATTGTCCGTATCCGCTCTTGGAATATTGATCGGCGATGGTGAGAAGCTGTTGATCGTTGATGAATTGATGTCGCCATGCAACTTCTTCGATGCAGCCGATCTTCATATCCTGACGCTTCTCGATTACTCTCACGAATTCACTTGCATCGCTGAGGCTATCGAAAGTACCGGTGTCGAGCCATGCAGTACCCCTGTCGAGGATGGCTACCTTCAGTCTTCCCTGCCGGAGGTATTCGCGGTTTACGTCTGTGATTTCGTATTCACCGCGGGCAGAGGGCTTCAGGTTTTTTGCAATTTCGATTACGTCGTTGTCGTAGAAATAAAGTCCTGGTACAGCATAATCTGATTTTGGTTTCAAAGGCTTCTCCTCGATGCTGATGGCCTTCATGTCTTTATCGAACTCCACAACACCATACCTCTCGGGGTCACTCACTTTGTAAGCGAATACGTACCCGCCATCGATTTCATTGAGTGAACGAAGGAGTTTACCCATTCCGGCGCCATAGAAAATGTTATCGCCGAGTATCAGCGAGACTTTGTCCTTTCCAATGAAGTCTGCACCAATCACGAATGCCTGCGCGAGTCCATTTGGAACTTCTTGTGTCGCGTATTCGAAGCGGCAACCAACCTGGCTGCCATCGCCGAGCAGTCGTTCAAATGCTGCGCGGTCTTCTGGTGTGGTGATGATCAGAATTTCCCTGATCCCGGCTGTCATGAGTGTCGACAGCGGATAATAGATCATCGGCTTATCGTAGATCGGCATTAACTGCTTCGAAATCGCCTTGGTAATTGGATAGAGACGGGTGCCGGAGCCGCCGGCGAGGATAATGCCCTTCATT
>CBINHQ010000324.1:0-3524 GCA_966250475.1 uncultured Chitinophagaceae bacterium | reverse complement strand
CGTTAAATGGCTAATTAGCTAAGGGCGACCGCTTTGCTCCTTTCAGAATCAAATATCCAGTGATGCCACCGATCAATGAAACGAAGATGATGGCAATCTTTGCATGAGCAATGTAGCTCTGGCCCGCTGCTCCCAAAGGCTTGTAGGCAAGTTCATTTATGAACAGTGACATAGTGAAACCTATGGAGGCTATGAATCCAACTCCCAGCATGTGCCTTGTGGTGACTCCTTCCATCTGAGGGACTATTCTCAGTTTCATTAGAAGGGTTGACAGCCCGAAGATGCCGATCATCTTTCCGAAGAATAATCCACACATCACACCGAGCGCAACCGGACTTGCAATTGCGTCCGCAAGGCTATCGCCGAAGGTCACGCCCGCATTTGCAATCGCAAATATTGGCATCACGATGAATGCAACCAGCGGATGCATCTCATGCTCTAGTTTCTGAAGAGGAGTCATAGCACGCTGCGTGCAAGTCTCCATATCATCCAAAATATGCAACTGGTCCGGCGTGAGAGTTGGAACATCATGGTCGGGATCCGCTTTTCTGAACTTATCAAGATAATTCGTCATCTTCCTGATGAAAGCAGATTCACTGATCTTAACGGTTGCCGGAATCGTGAACGCAGTGAGGATTGCCGCGATAGTCGCATGCACTCCCGAGAGAAGGAAGAACAACCACACGCCTCCGATACCGATGAGGCCGTAGAACCAGTTGCTCCGCACTCCAATGAAATTTCCCACAACGAGTACGAGCAATGCGCCAACACCAATGCCAAGGTGCATGAAGGAGATTTCTGAAGTATAGAAAAGTGCAATCACCAACACCGAACCCAAATCATCCACGATTGCGAATGCAGTGAGAAATATCTTGAGTGATGCAGGCACGCGATCACCAAGCAGGTAAAGAATTCCGAGTGCGAATGCAAGGTCCGTTGCCATCGGTATTCCCCAACCATTCATCGTCTCAAGGCCCATGTTGAATCCTGTGAATATGAGTGCGGGAAAGACCATTCCGCCTACACCTGCAGTAATGGGAAGGATTGCATTTTTCGGATTGGATAGTTCACCTGCCACAATCTCGCGCTTCAACTCGAGCCCGATCACGAAGAAGAAAACAGCCATCAACCCGTCATTGATCCAATGGTGCAGCGTCATGTCCACGAACGGCTCTCCTCCGAAGCTTATCGCTATCCGGTGCTCCCAGAGTTCGTGATACCAATGTGAGAGGGGAGAATTGGCAAGAATGATTGCCAACAGCGCAGAGATCATCAGCACAATACCACCCGTGGATGATTTGCTGATGAAGCTGTTTACCGGGTTAATGATCCATTTATCTACTGGCGTGATTTTAATTCCTTCCATTCAGATTTTTGCGGCGAAAATAAGGCATGATCAGCAGGATGAAATACATTATTAATTGATAAATTAACTAATTGAATAATTAAAAGGGATATCCTATTCCAAGATTCCACACAATATTCTCTTTTCTCCAGGTAGAGTTTGAGAAATCGATCTCACTCAAAACCCACCTGTCCCCTTCGGGCAGCCACGGCTTACGGAACGGAATCGCCAGATCGAGTCGAACCACTAAGAATGAAACATCGAATCGCAATCCCACACCTCCGCCCACAGCCAATTCGCTGAGGAAGCTCTTCGAGAAACGCGAGCCCGGTTTCTCCGGATTGCTGTTGAACAACCAAATGTTGCCTGCGTCAACGAACACTGCACCGTGAATGAATCCTGATAACTGTGTGCGCAACTCCGTGTTGATTTCAATCTTTATATCGCCAGATTGATCCGGGAGGAATTCGAGATCCGACTGATCCCTGTAAGTACCCGGCCCGATGGAACGACTCCTGAATGCGCGGATGCTGTTCGTTCCGCCCACAAAGAATTGTTTGATGTATGGAAGTTCAACCGAGTTGCCATAAGGAATACCAATGCCAACTATCGCCCTGTTTGCCCAGACCGACTTGCGCGAGATCTTAAAGTATGGCCTGAAATCTCCTTCCAGCCTCACATATTGAGAGAATGGGGCCCCAAATAATTCCTTCATATTGCCACTCCTCGCATTCGCACCTGAGAAGAGTCCTGCGAGATTGCCAGAGAAGTCGAGGTTGCCATTGAAATATCTTCCACTACTCATTGCAGGTTTACCCTGCATACCGTTGTAAGTGTAATTGTAATTTGCTCCGAGAATGAATTGCCGCTCTACCGCCTTCAGCAATGTGGGATTTTCAAGCGTTCGATCACGATACAGGTTTGTAATTCTCAGCGGTTGCACATACGTTACGCTGATGGGATTGAACTGATGTTCCTTCTGTATGCTTTCTTTCCACAGGTAGCCGAAGTTTGCCTTGAACGATTGCATCGTGTAAAGCTTCTGCTTGTTCAGAAGATCATAGCCAAGCTGAATTGTTGTCTGCGGCATGAAACCTCCGCTCGTGTTTACAGTATAAAATGGAATCACGAATCTTGGGATAGAAAGATTCCCTTCAATTCCGCCGCGATAGGTGTTGAATCCGCTCATCTGTCCGCTGTATTGCACTTCAAATCCTCCCGTAGCCTCGATGGAGAAGATTTCTCCTCCTCTGAACGTGTTCCTGTTCCTCCAACTCACGGTGATCGATGAACCTGTCATGTTGTTCGACTTCGTATTCGCATTGATCTCCGCACGTATCGATTTCTTGGGAAGAGGTGTGAGGTAATAAAATGCATTTAGCTTCGCCGAATCGGCGTCGGGCACAGTTTCAAATCGGTTCTTCACGAATTTGAAAATGCTCAGGTTAACTAGCCTGCTGATAGTTCGGTTGTGATCGGTGCGGTTGTATGGATCGCCCGGATCAAATTGCATGGCCTGGTCGAACATCCTCGGATTGTATCGTTTTCTTCTGTCAACCACATAGTAGCCTTTGTAGTAATCACCTACATCTTTGAGCGTATCAAGGTCAGGAGCACGAAGTCGATAGTTCGGAAAAATGAAAACATCATTGATGTAGTAAATGCTCCTTGCCTGATCAGGCGTCTCCGGCTTCACCTTCAAATGAAGATGAACCTTGTTGTTTCCAATTGTACTGTCAACCTGCACGATTATGTATCCCGGATCGAAGAAATAATAGCCGCGTTCCTTCAGGTAGAAATCAATCCTGTCTCGTTCTCCTTTGATCACTGCAAGGTCGAAGGGTTCGCCCGACTTGAGAAATGTTTCGTTTGTCGATGCGAGAATGTCCTGTGTTAACCTGGAAGAATCCTTTGCAAAGGACACACTGTCGATGAAGTAACGACTACCTGCTTCCACAGTATAAGTCGCTTTGGCCTTCTTTCTTTTTACGGTAGTGTCGCCACTAACCCTGGCGTGAAAGTAACCGCGGTTAACCAGCGAACTCTCCAGCACTTTTACGTTATGATCGAGATCCAATTGGCTCAACAATACCGGAGGCTCGCCCAGTTTCTTCTTGAAGAGCCCCATGTTGTAGAACAAAAGATTCCATCTTATGCCGAGCAGTTTCTTGTTCGGCCG
>CBINHQ010000323.1:0-3531 GCA_966250475.1 uncultured Chitinophagaceae bacterium | reverse complement strand
GATCACAAACTTATCCGGGACTCATGGAAACACCTGTTCAATCGCGACGAAAGATTTGAAGTGACAGGGCTATCGGCCGATGGCATCGAAGCATTCAACCTCATCACCACCGACCCACCCGACATCGTGCTCATGGACATCAGCATGACCCCCATGAACGGACTCGAAGCCACCCGCAAAATCCTCGGCACTCTCCCCGAAATGAAGATCATCGGCATCTCCACCAACAACAACCCCCGCTACGCCGACAAGATGCTCGAACTCGGAGCACGTGGCTACGTCACCAAGACCTCCACATTCGATGAAGTCAAGCAATCGATTCTCGAAGTGATGGAAGGAAGGATTTTTGTGTGTGAGGAAATCACCCGACAGAGAAAGAATTAGTCAATTAACTAATTAGCTAATTAGTTAATTATTTTTGCGCTCTTATGGAACTCAGCAAGAACTTCGAACCGGCGCAGGTGGAGCAGCGATGGAATGCACACTGGAAGAACAAAGGATATTTTGAAAGCAAACCAGACGAACGGAAACCATTCACAGTTGTGATTCCCCCTCCCAACGTGACCGGTGTGCTGCACATGGGTCACACACTGAACGAGACCGTGCAGGACATCCTCGTGCGCAAGGCGCGCATGAGTGGATTCAATGCATGCTGGGTTCCTGGCAGCGACCACGCATCAATCGCCACCGAAGCGAAGGTGGTGCAGATGCTGAAGGAAAAAGGCATCGACAAGAAAGAACTCTCCCGCGAAAAATTCCTCGAATACGCATTTGAATGGAAGGAGAAATATGGCGGCATCATCTACAACCAGATCGAACGACTCGGTTGCAGTGTCGACTGGAGCCGCGTGACCTTCACCATGGACGAGCATTACTACAAGGCCGTCATAAAAGTATTCATCGACCTGTACAAGAAAGGTAAGATATACCGCGGTGCACGCATGATCAACTGGGATCCCGCCGCAAGAACCGGCCTCAGCGATGAGGAAGTGGAATACCGCGACGTGAATGGCAAGCTTTATTACGTCAAGTACATGGTCGCTGGTTCGAAGGATGAATTCATCACCATCGCCACGCAGCGCCCCGAGACGATCATGGGCGATACCGCCGTGTGCGTGAATCCACAGGATGAACGCTACACTCACCTCAAAGGAAAGAGACTCATCGTCCCACTCGTGAACCGCGAAGTGCCACTGATCTTCGATGAATATGTTGATCCCGCATTTGGAACGGGCGCTTTGAAAGTCACTCCCGCGCACGACATCAACGACTACAACCTCGGGTTGAAGCACAACCTCGCCGTGATCGATACATTGAACGAAGACGGAACCATCAGCGAGGCCGCGGAAGTATTCGTTGGAATGGATCGCTTCGCCGCAAGAAAGAAATCCGTTGATCAGTTGAAGGAAGATGGTTTGCTCGTGAAGGAAGAAGAGTACACCACACGTCTCGGTTACTCGCAACGCACCAATGCCGTTGTGGAGCCGCGCATCTCCACGCAATGGTTCGTGAAGATGAAGGAGCTCGCCGAGCCTGCACTCAGGGAAGTACTGAGCGGCAACATCAAGATACATCCCGAAGAACGTTTCCTCGCAACTTATCGTTACTGGCTCGAGAATGTGAAGGACTGGAACATCAGTCGTCAACTCTGGTGGGGACAACGCATTCCCGCATGGTATGCTCCCGATGGCACCTTCGTAGTTGCCGAGACAAAGGAAGAAGCGCTTGCCGAACTCAAGGCATCATTCCCTCAAATCAAAGAAGACGAGATCAGGCAGGATGATGACGTGCTCGACACATGGTTTTCTTCATGGCTCTGGCCGATGGAAGTCTTCAAGGGCATCAGCAACCCTGGCAACGAAGAAATAAATTACTACTACCCCACTTCTGTGCTTGTCACCGGGCAGGACATCATCTTCTTCTGGGTTGCGCGCATGATCATGGCAGGAATGGAATACAAGAATGAGAAGCCATTCAGCGATGTGTACTTCACCGGCATGGTGCGCGACAAGCAGGGAAGGAAGATGAGCAAGAGCCTCGGCAACTCACCCGATTTGCTTGAACTCATTGATCGCTTCGGAGCAGATGCCGTCCGCTTCGGCATCATGATCTCTTCACCCGCAGGCAACGATTTACTGTTTGACGAAAGCAGTTGCGAACAGGGCCGCATGTTCAACAACAAGATCTGGAACGCGCTCAAGCTCGTGAAGATGTGGGAAGGAAGAAGGTCAACAAACAATAATGATTCCGACGACTTCGCCGTGAAATGGTTTGAAGCGAGACTCAACCAGGCTCGCGCCGAGATCGAAGAATTGCAGGCAGATTTCAGGTTGAGTGAAGCATTGAAGGTTATTTACTCACTGATCTGGGATGATTTCTGTAGCTGGTACCTCGAGTGGGTGAAGCCCGGCTTCGAACAACCTATAGATGCGAAGGTCTATGATCACACCATAAAATTTTTCGGCGAGTTGATGCAACTCCTGCATCCATACATGCCCTTCATCACGGAAGAAGTTCATCATCATCTTTCCAATGATCAGGAGGACCTTGCAATAAAGCAATTCTCACCAATCGGCAAGGCTGATGCTGCCATTCTTCGTTCTGGTGATTTGCTGAAGGAAGCAATCACCGCTATTCGCGATGCGAGGAATAAGAACCAGTTAAAACCAAAAGATCCAATCGACCTGCACATCATTCCAGAGAATGAAAAGGCATATGGTTCGATCAAGAACATTCTGCAGAAACAAGTAAATGCGGGCGAGATCAGCTTCGTGAAGGAAGCGGTTGCGAATACAATCGCGGTTGTGGTGAACAAGGATCAACTCTTCATCGACCCGAAGCAGGAATTAGACACTGCTTCGCAGAGAGAACAATTGTTGAAGGATCTTGAATACTTCAAAGGATTCCTCGCGGCGGTGGAGAAGAAGCTGGGCAATGAAAAATTTGTGGCAAACGCGAAGGCAGAGGTGGTGGAGAATGAGCGAAAGAAGAAGGCCGATGCGTTGGGGAAGATTGAGGTGATTGAGAATAGCCTGCGGGCGATTGGGGTCAATTGAATAATTAGTTAATTAGTTAATTAGTTAATTAGTTAATGGGGTGGTTTAGTGTGCAGGACCATGGGACGCAGATTTGATATGATTGCTTATGATTTATTATGATTTTTCCGCACTGGTGACAACCTGGAACCCAAGAATTTTCTTTGACTGAGGGTTTGAGTCCGCCGCGGCGGACGACATGTTGGTAGAATAATCAGTGAATTGAGGGTTCGAGTCCCGCCAGGGACGGCATATTGGTAGACAGTTCGATGAATAGCAGGTACCAGTCCCGCAGGGACGGCATGGTGGTAGAATCACGCAGGGACGAAATGTTGGTAGCATGATCAATGAATTAAGGGTTCGAGTCCCGCCAGGGACGAAATGTTGGTAGAATCCCGCCAGGGACGTCATGTTGGTAGAATCCCGCCAGGGACGACATGTTGGTAGAATGATCAATGAATTAAGGCCCCGGGTCAAGCCCGGGGTGACAAGCAAG
>CBINHQ010000322.1:0-3534 GCA_966250475.1 uncultured Chitinophagaceae bacterium | reverse complement strand
GAGGGTGTTTCCTGTATATGATGTCTACCCTCCAATCCTCCCGCTAGGACGGGAAGCGATGCAAAAAATTCCAAACAAGAAATTTCGGTGTTCGTATAATAAAAATCACTCTTGCCAATGTCCCATAGGGACATCTCGTGGGTAGCTTCCCAGTATAATGATCGTGGCCTTGTCCCATAGGGACAATTGGTGGGTTTCTTTGAAAATTTGAATCGTGAAAGGAATGCTGGTTCAAAGAATAGGTGCACCATGATAACATCAATGCATTACAACATCAAACATTCCATAAACTTTTTGGAAATCGACAATCACCTTCTGCGTTCCGCGGTAGCCTTCACTCCAACGCTCACGCAACCTTCAACAAGCTCAACTTGCTCTTGTCGAATTTGCGCTTAGCGTAATCGATGTCAAGCACGAAGTGCGTTTCCTTCGAAGAGGGAAGCTCAAACATGGCATCAGTAAGAATTCCTTCGCAGATGCTGCGCAAACCGCGAGCCCCAAGCTTGTATTCCACGGCCTTTTCAACCATGAAGTCCAGCACTTCATCCTCGATGGTGAGCTGTATGCCTTCAAGTTCAAACAGCCTGCGGTATTGCTTGATGAGCGCGTTTTTCGGCTCGGTGAGGATTGCCCTGAGCGTGGATGCATCGAGCGGGTCGAGGTGTGTAACCACCGGCAGGCGTCCCAGCAATTCGGGGATGAGACCGAATGATTTCAGATCCTGCGCATTCACATACCTGAGCAGGTTCTTCTTCATGCTCTCCTGTTGCTCTTTGTCCACGTTGAAGCCGATCGTATTGGTCTGTACACGGCGGGCGATGATCTTATCGATGCCATCGAAGGCGCCGCCACAGATGAAGAGAATGTTTTGGGTGTTGATCTTGATAAGCTTTTGCTCGGGATGCTTACGGCCACCTTGTGGGGGCACCAGTACATCGGTGCCTTCGAGGAGTTTCAACATTCCTTGCTGCACGCCTTCACCGCTCACATCGCGGGTGATTGAAGGGTTGTCGCCTTTGCGGGCGATCTTATCAATCTCATCAATATAAACAATGCCGCGTTCGGCAGCGTTCACATCATAATTACATACCTGGAGGAGGCGTGTGAGAATGCTCTCTACGTCTTCACCAACGTAACCTGCTTCAGTAAATACCGTGGCATCTACAATGGCGAAAGGAACATTCAGCATGCGAGCGATGCTTTTTGCAAGCAGGGTCTTTCCGGTACCGGTTTCGCCTACCATTACGATATTGCTCTTTTCAATCTCGATCTCACTGCCGGGATTGGAATCGGTATTCTTTTGCTGAAGTCGTTTGTAGTGATTGTATACGGCTACTGCCAGCACTTTCTTTGCTTCGTCCTGGCCAATTACGTACTCATCAAGAAATTTTTTAATCTCGATGGGTTTCTTAACTGTAAGCTTAAATGAGGAAGGCGTCTTCTCATCCCTGACCATCAACTCTTGTTCAATAATCTCTCGGGCATGTTCAACGCAGTTTTCGCAAATATGTCCTTCCTGACCGGCGATGAGTATTTTAACTTCGTCGCGATTACGGCCGCAAAAGGAACAATGAAGGGGATTTTTAGCCATATAATCAGATAACCCGGACACACAGGTGCCCGAAATACAAAAGTATAAAACCGCCCCGAGAAGAGGTGGTTTTTTTGGGTATTCCTGTCAATTAATTAACCGAAATCAGTAAAAACCCTAAGGTTAGTAACTTAAAATCAATAGGTTAAAGCTTGTCCATGATCTTGTCTACGATTCCGTAAGAAATGGCCTCGCTGGCATCCATCCAGTAATCGCGGTCGAAGTCTTTCAGGATCTGCTCCTGGGTCTTGCCGCAGTTCTCTGCGAGGATTTTTGCGCCGAGGTCTTTCACGCGTTTTGTCTGCCTGGCCTGGATTTCAAGGTCGGCGCTCACTCCGCGAATGTAGCCTCCAAGTGATGGCTGGTGGATCATTACCTCACCACTTGGGTAGATGAACCGGCGACCTTTTTTGCCACCGCTCAGGAGAATGCTTCCCATTGATGCAGCAAGTCCCATGCAGATCGTACTAACGGGACTCTTCATCATGCGCATGGTGTCGTACATCACCATGCCACTTGTTACAACGCCGCCGGGGCTGTTGATATAAAATTTGATTTCTTCTCCGGGTTTATCTGCATCAAGAAGCAGCATCTTGCTAACTACATCCTTTGCACTCTTGTCATCTACCACACCCCAGAGATATACGCTGCGGGTTTGGAAGAAATATTTCTCCAGCTTCTTGCTAAACATCATCAGGTCCGATTTCGGACGCTCTTCTTGTTCTTCTTCCTCATCATCGGAAATCCAATTGCTAAAGATCGGGTCCTTATACTGTGTATGCTTATTGTGATTCATAGTAGTTTTATTTTTCTGTTGTTTCTGATGATCGTTATTAGCTTTCTTTCTTTTCCTTTCTTGGATTGATCAGGAGTACTTCATCTACGAATCCGTATTCCTTTGCTTCCATGGCGGTCATCCAGTGATCGCGGTCGAAATCTTCTTCGATTTTCTCTACGGGCTTGCCAGTATGATAGTTTACGATGTCGTACAACTCTCTCTTCAGTTTCCTGATTTCATTCACGGTGATTTCGATGTCACTCGCCTGTCCGCCGATTGCGCCACTTGGCTGATGCATCATGATGCGTGCGTGCTTCAGCGCTGCTCTCTTTCCCTTTGTGCCGGCACCGAGCAAAACGCAAGCCATAGAAGCTGCCATGCCGATGCAGATGGTAGACACATCGGGAGTGACGAATTGCAGCGTATCATAAACGCCAAGGCCGGAGTAAACGCTGCCGCCTGGGCTGTTGATGTACATGTTGATGTCTCTCGTGCGATCTGTTGAATCTAAGAAGAGCAACTGTGCTGTGATAATGTTTGCCACTTCATCATTGATGGGATAACCAAGGAAGATGATGCGATCCATCATCAATCGGCTGTATACATCCATCACCGCCACGTTCATGGGGCGTTCTTCAATGATGTTGGGCGTGAGGCCCGTTACCACATGGTTGGCATAGCTGTGAAGAGTATTACTTGAGAGGCCACGGTGCTTAACCGCATATTTTTCGAACTCCGAATTGAACTGCATACTGGTAGTTTAAAGTTTTAATTCCTTCTGTCGCCAAATGAGACTGACAGGCATGTATCATCTGTTGTGCTGAAAGAACCGGGTTGTAGCCCGATAATTAATTGTTCCCTTACCTCAAATATCCGTCCAAATGCCAAATCCACAAAATCAGGCGGACGAATTGGCAGTGCCCACTAATTCGTCAATTGGTCAATTAGTTAATTAGTTAATGGGGCATCACCGGATTCGGTAATGAATCTCACAGCTGTGGTTATTTTTTCAGGCAATGCCGGTTCTCATATTTGCCCTTTCAAAAAAACCTTATTTATGAGAAACACATTGAAACTCTCTTTGTTTATTATTTCCCTTGTAACGCTGGTCTCCTGTGGTAAGGATGAAAACGTGCCTGTGCAGGATGATGTGAAAGTGATAAAG
>CBINHQ010000321.1:0-3534 GCA_966250475.1 uncultured Chitinophagaceae bacterium | reverse complement strand
GTCTTTCAGTTCCGATTGGTTCCCCTTCTCCTGCTGTATCCTCGCCACCTGGCTTTACACTGATATGCTGCTGAGGGTTGAACCAACACTATCATTCAGGTCCTGCGCGATCTTGTTGCGAATGGCTTGTCGTTTCAAAAGTTCATTGATGCGATAGCGGTAGATGCCGTAAATGATGCCTGCAATCACAAGCATACAAATCGCAAAGAACCACCATTGCTTCCAGAAGGGCGGAATGATGCGTATTGAGAGAGATGCCGCTTCGCCGTTCCAATTGCCCTTCCTTGTAGTGGCCCTCACCCGAAATTTATAATCTCCTGCATGCAGGTTTGAATAACTAACGAAGTTTCTGCCATTCGCATCAATCCAATCATCATCGAATCCTTCGAGCATGTATTGATACTCGAGATTTCCAGTGAAGTACGAAGGAGCAGAGAATTCAAAAGTGAAATAATTCTGATCATACCTGAGTCGAAGCTCGGGTTGAGAAAGTAGATGGCTGTATGAATTATTGAATATGCGCAGGTCGGTAAAGAAAACCGTTGGCCTGCTCTGCGCCTCCCTGATCTCAAGCGGCTTAAACTCGATGAAATAGTTTCGGCCTGCTACGTAGAACCGATCTCCCGATCCATCGATCATTCCAGTGATGCCTCCCGATTTTTCTATGTCAGGAAGAATGAAACGACTGTGAGAATTCCTGCGCGGATCATACTTGTGTAGTTGCCCGTTGCTGATCATCCACACATTTCCTCTCGCATCGAGCCGGATGCCTTCCACAAGATGCGGACTCTCCTCAATGTGTTCGAACCTTCCCGTTGCAGGATCAAACTTGTTGAGTCCTCCCCCAAAAGTGCTCACCCAAAGCTTTCCGTCTTCACTCTCGGCAATATCATACACATGATTGTTGCTGATGGAGTATGGAGAGGAAGGATCATTTGAAAAATTCTTAATCACATTAAACTCGCCATCCTTCCACTTTCCCAATCCGAACTTGGATTGAGCCAGCCAAATGCTTCCATCTTTTGCTTTGTACAGTTTGCTGATGAGATTATCCTTCATTCCATATCGATCCACAATATTCAGAGATGAATCCATCCTGGAGATCCAACGCTTCTCCACTAGATCATAATAAGCGAGATAATGCCCATACGGAGCTGTGATGAGAACGGGATTGCCGCCGATTGTATCGTGCAGAATAGATACGATGCGCGACTCGATTATCTTACCCATCACCTTATCCTTATCAGAATTGGGAAGTGGCGAGATCTTGTTTGCGAAATGATCGTATGCAAACAACGTATAGCTCGTTCCGAGATACATCGAACCGTCGGTGTGACGATAGATCCTTGAAACAGCAACCGGCTGCCCGCCATAAATTATCGGGCGATGCTGCAGATTCTTACTTCCTTTCGACCTGATGAAGAGTCCTTCACTCGTTGCAATCAGCAAATCGCCATTATCCATCGTAAAAAAGTCGTAGATCGTTGCAGGCTTTTCCGTCGGCAACAAGGTTTGCACAAATGGTTGCTGCACCGGATTGTGAATGCTGATTCCCTGGTCAGTGCCAATCCATATCAAACCTGATTCATCAACATAAAGACAATTGATCGTATTCCCTGCGATCGTTCCCTGCCTTGCCGCATCATGTCGGTAATTATAGAATGATCCCGTTTCAGGATGATAAACCTGGATCCCGTTCGTCTTCCCTCCCATCCAGAGTCTTCCTGATTTATCCTCCGCGAAACACCTGATCTCATCATGCGTAAAGGAATTGCGACTATCTTTCCGGAATGATTCTTCTCTCCTTTCTCTTGGGTTGTAGCGATAGACAACCTTATCCCACGAGCCAATCCAGATGTTTTCATCCTTATCAAAATAAAGCGCCGTTACGGCTGCATGAGGCAGATTCGCATAGAGATTTCTATAGCGCGGATCAGCATGCCATCCAAGATCCTTCGTGTTTACCTTCAGAATTCCTCCTCCTTCCCTTCCAGCCCAGAGCGTATCATCCGCGCCAGGCGAAAGTGCCAGCACTGTTTTTGTGCCGATTTGAACCGGCATGTGAAAACGCTCTTTCTCTTTATCAAACCGCAACAATGAAAACCCACTCGTCCCCAGCCAGAGATAACCGTATCGGTCTTCGGCCAGATCATTGATGATGTTTACCGGAATTGAAGTGCTATCGTTAGGCTTGTGCTTGTACTGCTTGAATTGTTTCTCAGGCTGCAACCTGTAATCGTATCTGGTCAATCCGCCATCGGCAGTCGCAATCCACAACACTCCATCCTTGTCTTCAAGAATATCATTGATAATATTGCCGGAAATTGAAGTTGAATCACCAGGCTTGTGATTAAACACCGTGAAGTATTTTCCATCGTAGCGATTGAGTCCATCGTTCGTACCAATCCACATAAAACCCCTGCGATCGCGAAGAATACAATTCACCCTGTTGTGCGATAATCCATCCTGGGCAGTAATCTTGTTAAAATAGAGATAAGAATCCTGACCAAAGACAGTCGTATGCAAAATTATAAGCAGTATGGTGGTGATGCGGTGCAAGGCCTAGTAATATGGGAATTTCGGTGTTGGTTGAATGGTTTAAAGGTTTAAAAGTTTAAGGGTTTAAGGGTTTAATGTTTGGGTTTGAACGATCATTAACCCCAAATTTCAAACTCACCACACCAAACTTTTCAGAAACTACAATCACAATTTACCATTTCACGAGGCCTTATCAAAGCAAATGATCCACCGGGAGAACCCGGCGGATCGATATGCCCTACTGTATGAAAATTACCGCACCGATGGTTCATCATAGAGGAAATCGTCTAATGCAACCAGGTCCACGGTACCGCCCAATGAAATGTCCTTGATCCCATCCGCAATCCTGCCAGTATGGGAGACCACTACCTTCGTGATGTAATCCGTTTCGAAATAAACTCCTAGAAAAGAATGTGAGCTTCCGGCCTTCCTCTCCGGAACGAAGAATTTACCTAGGCTCCTGTCGTTGTTGAAGAATTCCAGCGATGTACTGTTTGGCAGGTCCACATCTGTAAAGACCGCGCCGAATCCTTTCACAGAAGCGTCCACTGCCTGGCCCGGCACTTCGAATTCAATTTCCCAGTCATTTGCTGAAATATTTGCGAAGAGCTTTGTACCACTGTAAGAGTTGAACTGCGATGGAAGTTCCGGATCAACCTCCGCAAAGCCATTTTGGCTTACCCTGAATTCACCTTCCGAAGAATATGCGAGTCCGCGCTGCAGATCGGGGGACACGCCGGGTCCTACGGGATTGAACAGATTGCCCGGAAGCGGAAAACCCACGATGATGTCAGGAAGTCCATCCCAGTTCACCTCCCTCCTTCCACCTGTAGCGCCCGGTGTGTTGTTCAACGGATCACCAAGTATGCTGCGAAATGCATCCACTTTATCATGAATGATCCCCGAAGCCTTTATCACTTTCACATCTTCCTGTACAGGCAGGTTTTCATCCTTACCACAGGAGACCAGCGTTACAAGGGAAATAATAAACAAAGA
>CBINHQ010000320.1:0-3539 GCA_966250475.1 uncultured Chitinophagaceae bacterium | reverse complement strand
CATCACCTTCTGTGCGTCGTTGCCTCCATGTCCGATACTGAAGATTGCAGATGAGACAAGCTGCAGGCGTTTGAACCACGAGTTCGCACGATGCGCGTTCATCGAGTGCAGGTATAGCGTGAACACTGCCATGATCAGGATGATGAATGATAGCAATATCCACTTGAAGTTTTCAGAATGAAAAATCACCCGAGCAGTGTATGATTCGTAATGCGATTTTAAGTTTTCAGGATCAAATTCGAGGTTGAAAGCGAGAAACACGAATACTCCGATTATGATTCCGCCCGACAGGATCTTTGGCATCCATCCCTTGCGAAATGAACTTATGAACCAAAGTGAAATGATAAACGCCATCAACATTCCCACCATCGGTGCAAGCAGGATGAACGCTGCAGTCTTTATCACCGGTTCGGAATTTACAGCGAAGAATCCGCCCGCATTTGCAATCGCCGCTCCTGCGAATCCACCAATCAGTGTATGTGATGAAGAAGAAGGAATTCCACGCCACCACGTGAACAGGTTCCACGTAATCGCTCCAATCAATCCCGAGAAGATCACCTCCAGAGTGATGTATTGCTCCTTCGCCGTCTTTGCAATTGTATTTGCTACGCCGTGATCTTTGAAAATGAAATAAGCCACGAAATTGAATAACGCGGCCCAGACTACTGCCTGGAAAGGAGTGAGCACCTTCGTCGATACCACGGTAGCAATCGAATTGGCAGCATCATGAAAACCGTTGATGTAATCAAAGATGAGCGCCAGGGCGATAACTACAATCAGAAAGGTGGTCATGGGGCGATTTGAAAATTAGATAATTTGAAATTTTGCTGTCTTTTCAGACCCTGCATCGTCAAACAAATTATCAAACTGCTATGCATATTTAATGATGATGGATTCAATTACGTTCGAAGCATCCTCGCATTTATCGGTGACGATCTCCATTACCTGGTAGATCTCTCTCTTCTTAATAACCTCCTTTGCATCAGGTTCGGTGGCGAAGAGTCGTTCAATGCTCATGTCGAAAATATCATCGGCCTGGTTCTCTATGCTGTTAATCTTCACCAGCGCTTCGGTGATATTGCGCATGTTCTTCATATTGCGCAATTCCTTCACTGAGATCTGTATCTGCTGCGCGCCCTGCTCAATGAGTTCAGCGAGTTTCTGAATGCCCATGTCGTTCGGATTGACACGATAGAAATTTATCTTCTTGGCTGAAGCATAGATGTAATCGGCGATGTCGTCGAGCGAAGTAGCGAGATAGTGAATGTCTTCACGGTCGAAAGGCGTGATGAAGTTCCTTCCCAACTCGGTAAAGATCTGGTGTGTCAGTTCATCGTTGGCATGTTCGAGGTCTTCCTCCTGGTTGATGAGAGCGGCTCGCTTGTCGAAATCCGTTTCAGCCACGATATCCTTCAAAAGCGTTCCCATCTGTGCCACATTATCCGCCACCTTCTCAAATAATTCGAAGAAAACGCGGTTCTTCGGCATGAAAATCTTCAGGAAAGAATTGAGTGCCATAGAGTTATTTTAGAGCTCCCCCAGAAGGAGGTTAGCGAAATTAAAGTTTAATTCCTTGCGGGAGGAGGTGAGGGGAAAGTTAATAGTAAATTAATATAGCAGTTGACTGTTTACCGTTGACAGTTGACCGTGAGTACCCTCTTTTCTCATCACCAAACGGTCCACGGTCCACGGTCAACAGTCAACGGTCAACGATCGAAAATCACCTCCCTCATCAAACTTCACACATCCTTAATCTCCCCTTAACCTCCCGGTAACATTGCCCACTGTTCTTTGCCGCAAATTATCGGACATGATTCCTAAACTACACGCGGCATTATTGAGTTTGTTTTTCCTGCTTGTTTTCTCTGCCAAATCGCAAACAAGCCTTTCAGGAAAAGTGGTGAACGAAAGAAACGAACCGATTGCCGGTGCATCTGTTCAAATTGAAGGCAGTACAATTGGTACCACTACCAATGTGGAAGGACGATACAACATCTCTCTCGCCACAGGTAATAAATATATCATCAGGTTCTCCGCGGTGAGTTATCAGTCCAAACTCGTCAGCGATGTTGAAGTTGTTGTGGGTAGCGCAAATGAACTAAACATCATTTTGGAAATTGAAGCCGCTACGAATACCGGCGTTACCGTACGATCCACTTCCCGAAGGCAGGAAAGTACGAATGCCTTACTCAGCATGCAACGAAACAACGCAGCGCTCTCGAGCGGCATCGCGGCTGATCTAATTAGAAGGACTCCCGATAAAAACACTGGCGAAGTCCTGAGAAGGGTTAGCGGCACTTCCATTCAGGATAATAAATATGTAGTGATACGCGGACTCGGTGATCGCTACAACTCCGCCTACCTCAATGGCGCCAGCCTTCCAAGTTCCGAACCAGACAAGAAGGCATTCTCTTTCGATGTGATTCCTTCGCAATTGATCGACAACATCATCATCAACAAAACTGCAACTCCCGAACTCACAGGCGAATTCGCAGGAGGACTCGTGCAGGTTGTCACCAAGGACATTCCCACTCGCAGCCAGTTGATCTTCGGAGCAAGCCTCGGCTTCAACACGCAATCAGCGTTCAAAGATTTCAGGAGCAATGAGCGCGGAAGCACGGACTGGCTCGGCTTCAGCGACCGTACATTGCCTTCATCGTACCCTAAGAAATACGGCCAGTATAACCAACTATCCATTGCAGAAAAGATTGAAATATCAAAATCATTCAACGACAATGTATACAATGAAGTGGCCTCGACTGCAGGACCTGTTCAGCAATACAACCTCACATGGGCGAATGTGGTCAGAGGCAGAAATAATTCTTCATTCGGTTCTATCATCGGCATCACGTATCGAAATGCAAAACAACTCTACACTTCCACAAAATTTCTTCCCGATTACTTCGACTATGAAGACGCTCAAAACAAATACTCGGTGAACTGGGGCGCCGTGGCAAACTTCGCATGGACAAAGGGAAGACATAAGATCGCTTTCAAGAATCTCTACAACCAGGTACTCGACGACAACTATTATATCCGCACAGGCAGTAGCATCGACAATCTGCAGGATGTCTCCATGCGATCCTCGGTCCTCAACCAGCGAAGCTTGTACTCCTCGCAGCTTGAAGGCATACACCAGTTGTTCAAAAAAATTCGCGTGAACTGGAACCTCAACTACTCGATGAACCTGAAGCAGCAGCCAGACCTTCGCGTGCAAACCTATTCACGCAGCCAGGGAGGTTCCGGAGATTTCAGTCTCAATCTGAGAGGAAACAACACAAACAGATTCTTCAGCGACCTCGAGGATCATGCCATTGGCTACAATGCATCCGTTTCAATCCCATTCACCCTTGGTGGTGGTGAACATCAACTGAAGGCTGGAGGTTCCGCAACGGTGCGATTCAGAGATTTTCGGTCAATCATTCTTGGATATAAGGAACCTTCGGATGCCTCGCTGCTGGAGCTGCCCTATGATGAAGCATTCCGCAAGGAAAATTTTAGCGGGAACGGATTTTATTTCACTACCGATCTTCAGAATC
>CBINHQ010000319.1:0-3560 GCA_966250475.1 uncultured Chitinophagaceae bacterium | reverse complement strand
TTATTCCGTACGGTTGCCGCTCATCGGTGACAACGTGTCCCTTCAGTAAAGAAATCAATCCGTCGATCACGATCTGGTGATCATCAACAAGGCCAAGCCTGATCTTTTCCTTCATCATGTGAGGTTTTGCTACTAATTATTGTTTCCGCTGCTACGCAGGGGAACGGTTATGCCCACGGCTGTACCACGGCCGGGAGCGGAATCGAACTCCACAACTCCTTTGAGGTATTCCACCCTCGAGATGATGTTGCGCATTCCGATTCCTTTGAAATTCGCGACGCCAGTGGCGTCAAAGCCTTTACCATTATCCTCGATGGTTGCCGAGATCCCGTCTTTGTCTCTTATTAGGGAGATGTCGAGTGTGGTCGCATTGGCATGCCTTATCACGTTGTTCACACATTCCTGGATCACGCGATAGAGTACGATCTCCACATTCGAGTCAAGGCGTTCATCGAGTCCCTCTGTGAAGAGGTGAATCTTCAAGTTACGACCTTCTATTTTATCAATGAAATCGCGTATCGCAGATGCGAGGCTGTTGCGCAGCAGGGCATTCGGCATCATGTTGTGGGATACCGATCTCAGTTCGCGACAACTTTCATCCACAAGAGAAATTATTTTTCCGAATTCACCTCGCTTTTCCTCGTCGGCGAGTTTTAGTTCCGATTCGAAGGCAGACAAATTCATCTTCGCGGCGCTCATCATTTGACCGATGCCATCGTGCAAATCGCGTGCGATGCGCTGGCGCTCGTCTTCCTCGGCCTTAATCACTGCCTTCGTTGCGAGTTCCTGCTGATTCAGCAGCGCAGCCTGAAGTCTTGCTTTTTCCTGCAGCCTGAAACGGCGGTATGCGGAGAATCCCAGCAATGCAAGAAGGATTATCAGCAACACCACACTTGTGATAATGAAATTCTTCTTACTGATCTCGGCCTGTTGCAGGTTGATTTGTTGCTGCTTCTTTTCCGTTTCGTACACGGTTTGAAGTTCAGCCATCTTCGCCTCGCTGGTCACGTTCACAAGGCTGTCCTTAGTGCGAATGGATTGCTGCAGGGTTTTGTAAGCGGCAGATGCATCGCCAGATTGTTGGTATGCGGTAGAGAGTGATTGCAATGCCTTCAACTTCCCCTGGATATAACCAGACTCCTCTGCCAGTTTGATCGATCGTAGAAGATAAGGTATCGATTCTTTATACTTCTTCTGAGCAAGAAACACCGAACCGAGATTGACATAACTATCACTCATTTGCTTCTTATTCGCAAATACAGAGTCAATCAACAATGTCTTATTAAAATATTCTATAGCCTTTGCGTAATCAGGAGGATTGCCGTACAGGTAGCAGTTACCCATGTTGTCGTAGAACAAAGACTTCGCAAATTGATTGCTCGTTTTTTCAGCAAGCTCAATTCCCTCTTCATCGATCTTCATCGCTTCATCAATCTTGCCCTGCATGCCATAAATGTTGGCGAGCGTGTGCATCATCGAGATTCGAACGGAAGCTTCGCTGGTTGCTGAGCCAGCCAGGGCCTCCTGAACATATTTCTCTGCGAGTGGAAGCTTGCCCTGAGATTGATACACCATTCCAATGTTCGCCTTCGAAATGTTGATTCCACGCTGGTCGCCGAGTTGCTCCCGTATTTGCAATCCCTTGAAGTGATTCTCCAGTGCCAGCGCGTGCTTTCCTAACTGCCAGTAAGAATTTCCCATGCCGATATGTGCAACTGCAATGAGGCTGTCATCATTTGCCGAGGTTGCGAGTTGTAAGCCCTCGCGGAAGTATTTCATTGAAAGATCGTAGCTGCCTTTCAGTGAAAGCACACGACCGAGGATTGCATTAGCTCGCGACTTATCGATATCCGTTCAGATGGAATCGGCAATGTGCAGGGATTGCCTCGCGAAATACAATGCCGTGTCTGGGTGACTTTGTTTCGCGAGATCTGCAAGCTTCGAGTAAAGCTTAGGTCTTTCTGCCCATGCCGATTCCTTTGCAATTGCATGCAATGAATCCAATTGGGGAGTTTGCGCAAACGAATTCATCGAAAGTGATAAAAGGAAGAGCAGAAATAGACAGGAGGCGGACTTCATGAATGGTGGAATTTCGTGCTAGAAGTTTAAGACATCTTTCATACTGAAGTTACCCTTTTTGCCGGCAATAAACTCCGCTGCAAGCACTGCGCCCGAGGCAAATCCTTTGCGTGAATGTGCGGTATGCACGATCTCGATGTCATCAATTTCTGAGGAATACCTGATCGCATGCGTACCAGGTGCGGGGTCAATACGCTTGCTGATGATGGGCAGCTGGTTGGGATCATTACTTTCTTCATTCACCCATTTCTTCAAATTCGGTGAAGCTGCGATTATCTGCTCCGCAAGAGTTATCGCTGTTCCACTCGGTGCATCCTTCTTTCCTGTGTGATGGATTTCCTCCATGCTTGCACGATATTCGTTCCTTCCAGACATCAATTTTGCCAGGCATGCATTCAGCTCGAAGAATATGTTCACGCCAATGCTGAAATTACTTGCGTATAACAATGCGCCTTTTTTTTCAATGCAGAATTCCTTCATCTCCGGAAGCCTTTCCGTCCAACCGGTCGATCCGCAAACCACGGGCACATTCCACTCCAGGCATTTCTTCACGTTTTCATACGCACTTTCGGGATTGGTGAATTCTATTGCCACATCAGCCTTGCTAATATTTGCTTGTGTGAATTCTGATACATTCGCCCGGCTGATTCGCAAAGCCACCTGGTGGCCATTCTCGACTGCAATTTCCTCGATGGCCTTTCCCATCTTTCCGTATCCAATCAATGCAATGCGAAGAGGTGAGTTTGTCTTACTCATTCAGAAAATTTAGAATTAAGATTGATGCAAATGTAAGCCTAGCGCAGCTTAAGGGGAGAACGGTTGATATTTTTGCCAAAATGCATGACAATGCTCAATCCCGTAGTGCCGGCCATCTCGCTCCTGCCGGGCTTTAACTGAAGACTGAGATCAGGACTAACGTCGAATGCCTTGAGGTGTGCATCCACTGCTGCATCCACCACGTTTAATCCCCAAAGCACTACGAAGAAGAGAACCGAATAATCGATATCCCTCCGGTATTCATCCCTGTAATACTTGATAGTCTCATGCTGATTCGCATCCACGAGGCGCCTGAGTTGCGGGTGGACTTTATCGTAGTTGGCGACATCCTGTTCTATCAATACCTTATATGCGAACTTAGTGCGCTTGTACCACGTGAGATTGTATGCAAACACCGCTGCAGATGTGCCGAGCGCGCCGTACACTATCGGAAGCTTCCAGTATTTCTTGTTGTAGATCTGTCCGAGTCCGGGGAGAATGGCAGAGCGTATCGCGGCCGACTTCGGACTGTACACTCTCACTTTCTTTTCGCCAACTTCAGCCGAATCTTTGATAGTGATTGTCTTTGAACCAGAGCTGTCCGTGCCTGCGAATGTCTCTTCCTCCTGGGCCGTTGCGATCAATGCGGTAAACAACACGATCAGGAGCAAGGATGATCTTGTGAGCAAGTGATGTAATTTCTTTCTGGTCATGGTTTAAATCCG